>CAMFIW010000321.1 GCA_945952355.1 uncultured Phenylobacterium sp.
ACTCCACGGTCACGGACTTGGCCAGGTTGCGCGGCTGGTCGACGTCCGCGCCCTTCTGGACCGCCACGTGGTAGGCCAACAGCTGGATCGGCGCCGACATCACCAGGGCCGAGACCAACGGGTCTGAGGAAGGCGCCGTCACCACCACCTTGGCGCCGGCCGGCGCGTGTTTGGCGCCCTCCGTGTCGGTGATGAACACCACCTGGCCGCCGCGGGCCATGACCTCGCTCATGTTCGAGGCCGACTTCTCGAACCAGGCGTCGAACGGGGCCAGGATGATGATCGGGGTCTGGTCGTCGACCAGGGCGATGGGGCCGTGCTTCAACTCGCCCGCCGCATAGCCCTCGGCGTGGATGTAGCTGATCTCCTTGAGCTTCAGCGCGCCTTCCAGGGCGAGCGCCGACATCGGGCCGCGGCCCAGATAGAGAACGTCGCGGGCCTTGGCGACGTCTGCGGCGATGTCCCGAATCGCGTCCTCCAGGCCGATGGCCTCGGCGATCAGGCGCGGCGCGCCCATCAGCACGTTGACCAACCGAGTCTCTTCCGCCGCGTCGATGCGGCCGCGCGCCTTGGCCGCCGAGATGGCTACCGCGACCATCACGCTGACCTGGGCGGTGAAGGCCTTGGTCGAGGCCACGCCGATCTCCGGGCCGCAATGGATGGGCCAGACCACGTCGACGGTCCGCGCCATGGTCGACTGGGTGGCGTTGACCACCACCGCGCTCTGCATGCCCCGCTCCTGGCAGTAGCGCAGGGCGGCCAGGGTGTCGGCGGTTTCCCCCGACTGCGACATGGCGATCACCAGCGACTTCGGCCGCAGGGCCGGCGAGCGGTAGCGGAACTCCGAGGCGATCTCGACGTCCACCGGCAGGTCGGCCAGCTGTTCGATCAGGTACTTGCCGATCACGCCGGCGATATACGAGGTGCCGCAGGCCACGATCTGGATGCGCTCGAGGGCGGCGAAATCGATGTCTCCGGGCACCGCGATCTTCGAGGCGATGGTGTCCACATAGGCCGAGATGGTGCGCTGGCACCCCTCCGGCTGGTCGTGGATCTCCTTCTCCATGAAGTGGCGATAATTGCCCTTCTCCATCAGCACGGCCGAGGCCGGCACGATCTTGATCGGGCGGTCGGCGGTCTTGCCGGCCTGGTCGAAGATCTCGGCGCCCGCGTGGTTCAGGATCGCGTAGTCGCCGTCTTCCAGATAGGCGATGCGATTGGTGAACGGACCGAGCGCCAGGCCGTCGGACCCGACGTACATCTCGCCCTCGCCATAGCCGATCGCCAGCGGCGGGCCGTTGCGCGCGGCCAGGATCACCTCTTCCTCGCCGCCGATCAGGATGCACAGGGCGAAGGCGCCGCGCAGGCGGTGGAGCGTGGCGCGGAAGGCCTCCAGCGGCGACAGGCCGGTCGCAAGCTCGGCGTCCAGCAGGTGGGCGACCACCTCGGTGTCGGTGTCGCTCTGGAAGGTCCGGCCGGCGGCGATCAGCTCGGCCTTCAGCTCGGCGAAGTTCTCGATGATGCCGTTGTGCACCACGGCCACCCGGCCGACGATGTGCGGGTGGGCGTTGCGCTCGGTGGGCGCGCCGTGGGTGGCCCAGCGCGTGTGGCCGATGCCAGTGGTGGCGACCAGGGGCTCGCGCTCCAGCACGGCCTCCAGCTCGCGCAGCTTGCCGGGCGCGCGTCGGCGCTGCAGCTTGCCGTCGACTTCGGCGGCGATGCCCGCCGAGTCATAGCCGCGGTACTCCAGGCGCTTGAGGCTGTCGATCAGCCGGTCCTGGACCGGCGCCACGCCCACGATCCCGATGATGCCGCACATTCGTCAACGTCCTTTTGTGTAAGCCCCGCTCGGGACTAAACTCCAACCGCCGCGCCGCCCTTTAGCATTCGCAAACGCGGCGTCGACTAAATCTGGGTTTCGGATCGTTTCCACGACCCCAACGGGACGACTTCAAGAGATCGCCATGAGCAAGCGCGCCTATTTCGGCACCGACGGCATTCGCGGCCAGGCCAACACCCATCCCATGACCGCCGAGGTGGCGCTGCGGGTGGGGTTGGCGGCCGGAAAGCTGTTCATGTCCCAGGACGACCGCCGGCACATGGTGGTGATCGGCAAGGACACCCGGCTCTCCGGCTACATGGTCGAGCCGGCCCTGGTGGCCGGTTTCGCCAGCGTCGGCATGGACGTGCGCCTGCTGGGCCCCATGCCCACCCCCGGCGTCGCCATGATGACCCGTTCCCTGCGCGCCGACCTCGGCGTGATGATCTCGGCCTCCCACAATCCCTACACCGATAATGGCATCAAGCTGTTCGGCCCGGATGGCTACAAGCTTTCGGATGAACGCGAGCTTGAGATCGAGAGCCTGATGGATCAAGGGCTCCACGAAGGGCTCGCGGCGCCGACCGAACTCGGCCGGGTCGCCCGCGTCGACGACAGCCAGGCCCGCTACGTCGAGATCGCCAAGGCCTCCTTCCCCCGCCGCCTCAGCCTCGCGGGCTTGCGGGTTGTGATCGATTGCGCCCATGGCGCCGCCTACAAGGTCGCCCCCGTCGCTCTCTACGAGCTCGGCGCGGAGGTGATCCCGATCGGCGTCGCGCCGAACGGCATGAACATCAACGAAGAGTGCGGCTCCACCCACCCCGAGGCCATGGTCCGCGCCGTGCGTGAATACCGCGCCGACATCGGCATCGCGTTGGACGGCGACGCGGACCGCGTGGCGATTTGCGACGAGAAGGGGCTCGTGGTCGACGGCGACCAGATCATGGCGCTCATCGCCGGCCACTGGGCCAAGCGCGACCGGCTCACCGGCGGCGGGGTCGTGGCGACGGTCATGTCCAACCTCGGCCTCGAACGCTTCTTGGCCGCCCGCGACCTGAAGCTGGAGCGCACGGCGGTCGGCGATCGCTCGGTGATGGTCCGCATGCGCGAAGGCGGCTTCAACCTGGGCGGCGAGCAGTCCGGCCACATCATCCTGTCCGACTACTCCTCGACCGGCGACGGCCTCCTGGCTGCCTTGCAGGTCCTGGCCGTGCTCAAGGAGAGCGACAAGCCGATGAGCGCGCTCGCCCGCCAGTTCGAGCCCGTGCCCCAGAAGCTGGAGAACGTCCGCTTCGCCTCGGGCAAGCCGCTCGACGCCGAGCCGGTCAAGGCGGTCATCGCCGACGCCGAGCAGAAGCTGAACGGCTCCGGCCGTATCGTCGTCCGCGCCTCCGGCACTGAGCCGCTGATCCGCATCATGGCCGAGGGCGACGACGAGAAGCTGGTCAGCCAGGTGGTCAAGGAAATCGCCGGCGCCGTCCGCAAGGCCGCGGCCTGATCGGAACCGCCGCCCGCCAGGCGCCATCCCTGCAAATCCGCAGAACCGAACTGCAAAGGCGCTGATTTACCCGGCCCGGCGCCCCGCCTATTCCCCGCCGGCCCCGATGGCGGGGCGAGACCGGTCCGGGGATCAGCCCCGCGGCGAGGCATGGAGCGGCGGGGCGGGCGATGGGCAAGCTGTTGAAAGGGTTCGCGATCGTTGCGGGCGGAATGGTCGGCCTGGTCCTGATCGCCGTCCTGTCGATCTACGTGGCGAGCGAATTGATCCTGCGCCAGGTCGAGCCGAAGGCGCCCGTGCGCATCGCCGCGGCCCTTGACGCAGGCGCGGCGGCCCGCGGCGCCCGACTGGCCAAGGCCTATGGGTGCCATGACTGCCACGGCGCAGACCTGACCGGCCGGGTGTTTTTCGACCAGATGCCGATCGCCCGTATCGCGGGGCCGAACCTCACCCTCGAGCTCGCCCGGCAAAGCGATGCGGACATCGCCCGAGCGATCCGGACCGGCGTGGCCGCCGACGGTCGGGCGCTCTGGATCATGCCGTCCCAGGCCTTCTCGCGGTTCAGCGACGCCGAGACCGCCGATCTGCTGGCCTACCTGCGCACCTTCCCGGCCCGCGGCGCGCGTCAGACCGTCAAGATGATCGGCCCGGTCGGCCGGCTCGGGATCGTGCTCGGGAAGATGAAGTCCGAGCCCCAGCGCATTCGCGACGACGCCCGCCTGGCCCGGGCGCCCGTCCTGCCGGACCTCGGTCCCGCCCACGCCCGGGGCCGCCAGCTCGCCCGCGCTTGCATCGAGTGCCATGGGACCGACCTGAAGGGCTCGGAACTGGCCGGCGCTCCCGACCTGTCCATCGCCGCCGCCTACGAGCCGGCCGAGTTCGAACGTCTGCTGCGCACCGGCGTCGCGATGGGCGGCAAGAGGCTCGGACTGATGAGCGAGGCCGCGCCTGTCCGCTTCGACAGCTGGTCGCATGAAGAGATCGCGGCGCTTCAGGATTACCTAAGGGCAAGAGTGGCCGCGCGATGACGGTTAACCCTGGAACAACCAAGACCTTTCCAACTTGTAATATTCGTGTCAGGCTCTCGACTCTGTTCCGCTCGACCGGGACAGAAGAAAGAAAAGTCTGGGAGCGAAATATGCCGCGCACGACCGCATTTGCGGGCATGGGCAGGGCGCCGAACAAAAGCGTCAGCTCGATCGCCTGCTTGGCCTTCGTCGCCGTCCTCGCCACGGCCTTCTGGGCCGGAGCCGTGTGGATCGCTGTCTCTTATACACATCTCCG
>CAMFIW010000322.1 GCA_945952355.1 uncultured Phenylobacterium sp.
CAAAGCACGAAGGAAGCACTCATGGGACGTCTCTCCGGCAAGGTCGCCGTCATCCCCGGCGCGGGTTCGGGCATCGGCCGGGCGAGCGCCCAGCTGTTCGCCGCCGAGGGCGCGAGCCTGCTGATCGCCGACAAGATGGACAGCGTCCACGAGACGGCCAAGCTGGTCACCGGCGCGGGCGGCAAAGCCGTCTCGGTCACCGGAGATGCGGGCGACGAAGCGTTCGTCGCGGGCCTGGTCGAAAAGGCCGTGAAGGACCTGGGCGGGCTGGACGTGATCTGGGCCAATGCCGGGATCAGCGGCGGCTGGACGCCCATGGAAGAGATGGACGCCGCCTTCTGGGCCGAGATCCTGCGGGTCAACCTGATCGGCCCGTTCCTGGCCGTGAAGCACGCCTCCAAGGTGATGATCCCGAAGGGCAAGGGCTCGATCATCATGACCGCCTCGGTGGCCGGCATCCGCTCGGGCGCGGGCGGCATGCCCTACTCCGCCTCCAAGGCCGGCGTGATCAACTTGGCCACCACCTCGGCCAACGAGTTCTACGGCACCGGCGTGCGGGTGAACTGCATCTGCCCCGGCCTGATCGAGACCGGCATGACCCAGCCGATCTTCGACGGCGCGCGGGCCCGCGGCAACGAGGACAAGATCGGCCAGCTGAACCCGCTGACTCGCGGCGGCGTGCCGAGCGAGATCGCCCATGCCGGCCTGTTCCTGGCCAGCGACGACAGCTCCTACGTCAACGGCCAGGCCGTGGTGGTCGACGGCGGCCTGTCGAGCAGCCACCCGGTGGTGCGCCGCAAGCGGTGATCTACCTTCTGCGCCACGGCCAGACGGCCTTCAACGCCGAGCGGCGAATGCAGGGCCACATGGACACCCCGCTGAATGCGCGCGGCGTGCAGCAGGCGGCCGCCATGGGCGCCCTGCTGCGTCGCCTGATCCCCGATCCGACGGGCTGGCGGATCGTCGCCAGCCCGCTCGGCCGCGCGCAGGAGACCGCCAAGGCGGCGGGCGCGGCGCTGGGCCTGCCGGTCGAGACCGACCGGCGGCTGATCGAGGTGACCGTGGGCGAATGGGAAGGCCGCCTCGTGACCGAGGTCGAGGCCGAGCATCCGGAGCTGTTCAAGTCACGCCAGTGGTTCTTCCACGCGCCCGGAGGGGAGACCTATGAGGCGATGGCCGCGCGGATCGGCGCCTGGCTGGGCGAGCTGCCGCCGGAGCCCGAGCGCAGGGTGATCGCCGTCTGCCACGGGGTGACCAGCCGCGTGCTGCGCGCGCTCTATGCGGGGCTGTCGGCCCATGACGCCATGCAGCTCGACGTGCCCCAGGACGCCATCTACCGCCTCTCCGGCGGGGCGATGGAACGCATCGACTGCGAACCGGTAAGCTGAGCAAGAGGACTTGACCTCGACGCCCCCGTCGAGAACCGTACCGACGGTTGTGGAGGGGGCTATGGGGCGTCTTTTGGGTGTGGCCGCGATCCTGGTCGTCGCGATGCTGGCTATGGGCGCGGCCGATCCGCCAGCCAGCCAGCCCACCGGCGCCGAGACCATGCTGGCGCAGGGCCTGACGCTCCTCGATCAATCGGAATTCGAACGGGCGTGGCCCTTGCTCGACGAGGCGATCGGGCGGCCCGACCTGCCGGCGGAACTCCGGCTGACGGCGGTGCGCGCCGTGGTGTCGGCGAGCATCCGGCTCGGCGGCGGCGCCCGCGTTCCCGACAAGGATGCGCACTATGCCCGCGCCCTCAAGTATTCGCGGGTCTGGGCGGACCTGGATAAGACCGCGCGGGGGCCGCATGACTGGGCCGCCCTCAGCCTTTGGAAGCTCGGCGACTATGACGGGGCCAAGTCGGAGTACGACGTGCTCTACCGCCGCTGGCCCACCGACCGGAGTTGGAGCGCCATCAACATGGCCGCGATCGACCGCGAGCGTGGCCGCTATGCCGACTCGCTCGCCGACCTGGACCGGTTCGTCGCCGACGCCGGCCCTCGCCAGGGCATGCCCTATCACTATCACCGCGCCGCCACCCTGATGCTCCTCGGGCGCGACGCCGAGGCGGTACGGGAGATCGACGACGGCCTTATCGCCCAACCTGGCTATGGCTGGGCCTATATCCGCCGCGCCTGCGCCAATGCGCGACTGCGCAAGTACGACCAAGCGATCGCGGATCAGCGCTTCGCGCTCGAGATGCTGCGGGCGCTGCCGGCGCCTGCGGGGCGTGAGGACTACAAGGCGACCAAGATCAAGGAGGTCGAGACCGTCCTCGACGGCTTCGTCGCCACCAAGGCCGGCGGCCGGCTGCCCACCGAGGGCGCCGCCGACTGCATGTCCGTCTCGGTGACCGAGGACCGGATGCGGACGCCGAGCCCCTTGCTGACAGCCACGGCGGCCGGCGGGCGCGCACCCTAGGCTGGTCAAACGGCGCGGCATTCCCGTCTCGCCATAACACGGTTACGCTTGCGCCCAGGGACGGCCGCTTCAGGGGCGCAGGCATGTACCGGGTCCAGCTCAGCGAATCCTATCTTCCGGCCCAGAGGGACGAGCCCGTGCTGGAGACCACGGTCGGCGGGGTTCTGCGCGCCCAGGCGGCGCAGACGCCGGACGCCGAGGCCCTGGTCGAGGCCGACGGGACGGGGACGCTCGGGCGGCGCTGGACCTATGCCGCCCTGCTGGCCGAGACCGAGCGGCTGGCGCGAGCCCTGTCGACCCGCTACCGGCCCGGCGAGCGCATCTGCGTTTGGGCGCCGAACGCGCCGGAATGGGTGCTGCTGCAGTACGCCGCCGGCCTGGCGGGCCTCACCCTGGTGACCGCCAATCCCGCCTACCGGCCGCGCGAGCTGGCCTTCGTGGTGGAGCAGTCGCGGGCGGCCGGACTGTTCATCGTGCGCGAATACCGCGGAAACCCGATGGCGCAGATCGCCGCCGAGGTGGGGAAGGACGCGCCGGGCCTGCGCGAGATCGTCGACCTGGAGGACCACGCCGCCCTGTTCGCGGGCGCCGAGGCGGCGCTGAACCTGCCCCAGGTCGCGCCGGGCGACGCGGCGATGATCCAGTACACCTCGGGCACGACGGGCTTTCCCAAGGGCGCGGTGCTGCATCACCGCGGCCTGACCAACAACGGCCGGTTCTATGCGCGGCGGCTGGGCGCGGCGCCGGGCGACACGACGCTGAACTTCATGCCGATGTTCCACGTCGCCGGATGCGTGCTGGCCACCCTGGGGGCCGTGCAGACCGGCGGCCGGATGATCCTGGCGCGGCTGTTCGACCCCGGCCGGATGCTGGACCTCGTCGAGGCCGAGAAGGCGGAGATGGTCCTTGGCGTGCCGACCATGCTGGTGGGCCTGCTGGAGGCCCAGAAGGCGCGGCCGCGCGAGGTCGCCTCGGTGCGCGTGGCGGTGGGCGGCGGGTCGATGACGCCGCCGGAGATCGTGCGCGCGGTGACGGCGGCCTTCGGCTGCACCTTCCACATCGTCTATGGCCAGACCGAATTCTCCGGCCTGGTGAGCATGAACGGGCCGGAGGACGGTTTCGAGGATCGCTGCGGCACGGTGGGCCAGCCCTATCCGCAGACCGAGCTGTCGATCCGCGATCCGGCAAGCGGCGCGGTCCTGCCGGTCGGGGCGGTGGGCGAGATCTGCGCGCGCGGGCCGACCACCATGCTGGGCTACAACGACAATCCCGAGGCCACGGCGAAGGCGATCGACGCCGACGGCTGGCTGCACACCGGCGATCTCGGGACGCTCGATGCGCGTGGTTTCGTGCGGGTGACCGGCCGGGTGAAGGAGATGATCATCCGCGGCGGCGAGAACCTGTTTCCCGCCGAGATCGAGAACGTGCTGCTGGAGCATCCGGACGTCGCCGAGGTCGCGGTGGTGGGCGCGCCCGATCCGCGCTGGGGCGAGATCCCGATCTGCTTCGTGCGGCTGGCGGCCGGCGCGCGGCTCGACCCTGAGGCGCTGAAGGTCCACTGCCGCGAGCGGATCGCGCCGCAGAAGACCCCGGCCCAGTGGATCGAGATCGGCGAATGGCCGCTGACCGGCTCCGGCAAGATCCAGAAGTTCGTGCTGCGCGACCGGTTCGTGGCGGGGGAATTCGGGGCGGTCTAGGCGCGTTTGAGGGCCTGGGGTCCCTTCTCCCCTTGCGGGAGAAGGTAGGGTAGGCGCCGGACTGAGGAGATTTCCTACCCCTCGTATTCCTCATCCTCGCCTTGCAGCAGGCGGCCGATGATCATGGCGGCGAGGGTGGCGGCCGCGCCGAGGGCGAAGGCGGTGATGGTGGCGGTCGCGAGCGCGGTGGTGCTGAAGGTGGTGGGGGCGGCGTCCATCCAGCGGATCACCGGTTCGTCGGGCGGCTCGCGGAGCACGTCATAGGCGGCGTCGGCCATGGGAAGTCTCCAAAGGCGGTGGTGTCGGTCGAACCCCTTCGGATGGCGAAGGTTCCGCGCATCGCCGCGCGGCGAGCTTGACCACTGCCGGCTCACCCCCAAAGCTCCACTCCAGGTTGGGAGCACCATGCGGACTTGTATAATTGCGACTGTTGCTACCCCGATTCTGGCGGGGAGCCCTGCCCTGCCGGCCGCCCCGACCCCGGC
>CAMFIW010000323.1 GCA_945952355.1 uncultured Phenylobacterium sp.
CGCCCTGGTGGACGTGACGAACCTCTTGACCTTCGACCGCGCGCGGCCGCTGCACGTCTATGACGCCGGCAAGCTGCAAGGCGGCTTCATCGAGGCGCGGCTGGGTCAGGCCGGCGAGAGCGTGCTGGCCCTCGACGGCAAGACCTACGAGATCACGCCGGAGGTCTGCGTGATCGCCGACGGCTCGGGCGCGATCGGCCTGGGCGGCGTGATCGGCGGGGAGTCCACGGGCTGCTCCGAAGCGACCACGGAGGTCTTCATCGAGGCGGCCTATTTCGACCCGATCCGCACGGCCCAGACCGGCCGCAGCCTGACGATCAATTCCGACGCCCAGTACCGCTTCGCCCGCGGCGTCGATCCGGAGAGCCTGGTTCCCGGCATCGAGCTGGCGACGACGCTGATCCTAGAGCTGTGCGGCGGCGAGGCCTCGGAGGTGACCCTGGCCGGCCACGCGCCCGCCCCGCCGGAGGCCGTGGCCTTCGACCGGGCCTATGTGAAGCAGCTCGCAGGCCTCGACATTCCGGCCTCGCGCACCGACGAGATCCTGGCGGCCCTGGGCTTCAAGATCGAGGCCGGCCAGGTGACGCCGCCGTCCTGGCGTCGCGACGTCGAGGGCAAGGCCGACCTCGTCGAAGAGGTGGCGCGCATCCAGGGCTATGACGCCCTGCCCGCCACGGCGCTTCCGGAGATGCCGGCCCAGAGCGGCGGCGTGCTGACCATCCGCCAGGGCCGTGTGCGCGCGGCGCGGCGGGCGCTGGCGGCGCGCGGCTTCTCCGAGACCATTACCTGGAGCTTCATGAAGCGCGAGGTGGCGGAAGTGTTCGGGGGCGGCCAGCCGGAGCTGGTGGTGACCAACCCCATCGCGTCCGACCTCGACTGCATGCGCCCCTCGATCCTGCCGAACCTGATCGACGCGGCGGGCAAGAACGCCCGGCGCGGCTTCCCGGACGTGGCCCTGTTCGAGATCGGCCCCTTCTACAAGGGCGACCAGCCGGCCGATCAAGTGACGGCCATCGCCGCCCTGGTGGCCCCGCACGCGCCGCGCCGGTGGGACGGCGGCCAGCCCGACGCCCTGTTCGAGCTGAAGGCCGACCTGATGGCGATCCTGGACGAGATCGGCGCCCCGCCGTTGCAGACGGTGCAGGGTTCGAACTCGGCCTGGTGGCATCCGGGCCGCTCGGCGCGCCTGCAGCTCGGACCGAAGAACGTCGTGGTGGAGTTCGGCGAACTGCACCCTCGGATCCTGAAGGCGCTCGACGTCGACGGGCCGATGCTGGCCTTCGAGATCAATCTCGACGCCGTGCCCGAGCCGAAGAAGAAGGCCACCAAGACCAAGCCGGCCTTCCTGCCCTCGGCCCTGATGCCGCTGTCGCGCGACTTCGCCTTCGTGGTCGAGGACAAGGTGGCGGCCGGCGACCTGGTGCGTCCGATCCAGGCGGCGGACAAGGCGCTGATCGCCTCGGCGCGGGTCTTCGACGTCTATCGCGGGACCGGCGTGCCGGAAGGCCACAAGTCGGTGGCCGTCGAGGTGCTGGTCCAGCCGACCGAGAAGACGCTGGGCGAGGCGGAGATCGAGGCCCTGTCGGCCAAGATCGTCGCCGCGGCCGGCAAGGCGGTCGGCGCGAAGCTGCGGAGCTAGGCCAGAGCGTCCAGCACGCGCGGCCAGAGGCTCGCGCAGGTCTCGCGGAAGAAGCCGAAGTGGCCGATCTCCGCGAGGCCGGCTTCGGTGGGCGTGATCGCGGCCTCGGTCTTCGGGGCTTCCGAATAGAAGCTCATCAGCTCGCGGACATTGGCCTGGGGCGCGGTCGTGTCGTCGGTGAAGCAGATGAATGTCATCGGCGCGCGGAAGGTCACGAAGTGATCGCGCAGGGGCCGGCCCTGGTCGTCGACCACATAGGCCGGCGAACGGCGCCAATGGTTCCAGGACCTGGCGATGCCGGCGGGCAGGTCGGCCATGCCGATCCGGCTGCCGGGCAGATAGCCGTGCTCGGCGATCAGGGCCGGCTCGACCTCGAACAGGTTGTGGCGGAGTTCCGAACGGCGGGGCTCGTCCCACAGGGCCCAGTAGCCCGACTGGACGGCGACGCCCACATAGGCGGCGTAGGCCCCGTTGTTGTCGCAGAGCCCGACAAGTTGGCCGCCGATGGAATGGCCAATGACGCTGAGCGGCGGGCCGGTCCACCGGCCGATGATCCAATCCAGCACGCCGGCGGCGTCCTGCTCGCCCCAGTCGCGGACATGGCCGGGCGCCTGTTCGATCGGATGGCGCAAGGAGCCGCCGACGCCGCGATAGTCGAAGGTGACCACCGCATAGCCCTCGCCGGCCAGCCAGGCGGCGAAACGGCGATAGTATTGGCGCGGCGCGCCGGTGGCGGAGTTGAGCTGCACGACGCCGCGCGGGCGGCCCGCCGGCTCGAATAGCGTCGCGGCTAGCGGGAAGCCGTCGCGAGCGGGGATGTCGAGGTCGTTCATGAGTGGATGGGGCGCGCAGGCCGGCGGCTGCTCAAACGAATTGGGCCGCCCGTGACTGAGCCGATCTCACCTTACGCACGGGAAGTCGCTTGATCGTCACGGCCGCGCCCCATAGGTCTTGGCCATCATGACCGAGCCCGCGACCCCGAAGCCGCCCGCCTCGCCCACGCCCAAGCCCGCCGTCGAACTGGTGCTGGAAGCCTGGCTCTTCCGCTCGCGCTGGCTGATGGCGCCCTTCTATCTGGGGCTGGTGATCGCCCTGGCCGGGCTGCTGGTGGTGTTCGCCAACGAGGCCTGGCACGAGTTCAGCCACATCTTCTCGATGAAGCCGGAGGAAGCGATCCTCATGGCCCTGTCGCTGATCGACCTGTCTCTGGCCGGCAACCTGCTGCTGATCGTGATCTTCTCGGGCTACGAGAACTTCGTCTCCAAGATGAATGTCAGCCACGAGGATCGGCCGGGCTGGATGGGCACGGTGGACTTCTCCGGCCTGAAGATGAAGCTGATCGCGTCCATCGTGGCGATTTCGGCCATCGCGCTCCTGAAGGCCTTCATGCGCGCCGCGGAAGGCGAGGCGATCGACGATCGCCACCTGGCCTGGCTGGTCGGGATCCACATCACCTTCGTGGTCTCGGGCGTGCTGCTGGCCCTGATGGACCTTCTGGCGTCCAAGGCCGACAAGCACTGAGCCCTATTTCGGGGACTGGTTGATTATCTCGGGTCGAGCTTGGCCGGATCGTTCGGGACGCCGCGCGAGATAATCAACCTGTCCCCGAAATAGCGCCCCCATTCGCGAAACGGATGGAGGTACTGGCCGACCGCGCCCTTGCCCATCGGCTCGCGCACGCCCAGCGGCGCGTCGCACGGTCCCGGCTGATAGTAGGTGCCGAAGGCGCGATCGAAGATTGAGAGAAGGGTGGCGAAGTTCGAGCCGGAGCCCTCGATGTCACGGGCGTGATGCCAGCGATGCATGGCCGGCGAATTGAACACCAGGCCGAACTTGCCGAGCGTCCAGGGCAGGTCGGTGTGGATGAAATAGCCGTAGTAGTGGCGCACGAAGCTGTTGGCGGCGACCGCCCAGACCGGCAAGCCGAGCGCGGTCAGGAAGACGATATCCAGCATGGTCCCCAGCCGGTCGATCGGGTGCATGCGCTCCAGACTGAACCAGGTGAGCCGGGTGTCGGAATGGTGGATGGCGTGCGCCGGCCAGAGCCAGGGCGTGTGCTGCAGGCGATGGCGCCAGTAGCCCGCGAAATCGCCCAGGAAGACTGCGATGAAAAGGGTTGGCCACTCGCCGAGCTTGGCCCAGAGCGACGCCGTCGGAAGATGCAGCCCCTTCGACTGGATCGCGCCGGCGGCGGCGGCGAGCAACAGGGCCACGAGCGGCGAGACCAGGAGCTGGTCGAAGGCCGACAGGATCATGTTGATGCGGGTCTCGCCGGCCGCGGCGCGGGCGTCGGCGAGAGCCTTGTCCGGGCCTTTCACCAGATAGGCGATGGCGAAGAACACGAAGGCCAGGACCAGCAGCACGCCGACCGTATGGCCGATGGGCTCGAGGGCGGCGCGGACGGGTTCGATCCAGGCGGGCAAGGCGGGACTCCGATATTCGAGATCCATCATCGGGCGCCGGTGCAAATCCCGAATTAACGGGCGCGAGGGAGACTGTGGCGACCTTCCGGGAGCCAGGCTTGACCGCTCAGACCCTCGAAACCGACGCCGGCGCCCCATCGCGAGCCTGGCTGCGCGCCGCCCTGATCTGCGGCCTCGCCCTGCTGGCGGGCTATGTCGGCTGGGAGCGGATGCAGCTCGCGCGGATGACGCCGCTGTGGTTCGACGAGGCCTGGACGCTGGCCGTGGCGACGACGCCCGACTGGAAAAGCTTCCTGCACGAGGCCTACAACGACACCAACGGGCCGCTCTACTACCTGATCGCCCGACTGTGGCGGATGGTGGCTGGGTCCTCGGACCTGGCGCTCCGTCTGCCCGGCCTGGCCGCCGTGGCCCTGGCCGGCGCCGCCCCGCTGCTGCGCAGGACGCCCGGCCTGGGTCTGGAGGCCCGCCTGACCTGGGGCGCCATGCTGTTCGGCTGGTGGGGCATGGGCGAACTGCTGGCC
>CAMFIW010000324.1 GCA_945952355.1 uncultured Phenylobacterium sp.
GTTCGACGGTGGACTTCACGGTTTCGGCAGCAGCCATACTGGAATTCCTTTGTGTCTGGGCGGGGCGAGGGGCGCCGCGTCGCAATACGGTGTGGGGGTATCGCCTGAACTCGCGGCGTTAATCTCATGTTGCAGTGCAGCAGTCAAGCGCATTTTGTGCAGTGCACAATCCCGTGTCCGGGGAACTTTTCACCGCGAGAGATCCGACCTCGCGGGCGCGACATTTGCGCCCGGTCAAGATCTGTTTACCTTGCCGAAAGGCCGAGAATGGCATGTTAGAGCCTATTCAGTGTGCTGACCGGGGGGTCGGCTTAACCCTTTGATTCCGACGGACGAACCTCATGATTGAGCAAGCCCGCCGCCTGTTCGGCCTCGCCGCCCTGGCGCTGATCACCGCGATCGCGCCGATGGCGACCCCGGCCCAGGCCAAGATCTCCTTCCTCCCGGCGGCGACCGCCCAGCCCAAATACGCGGCCATCGTGGTCGATGCGGCTTCGGGCGAGGTGCTCTACGCCAAGCGCGCCGACAGCCCGCGCTACCCAGCCTCGATCACCAAGGTGATGACGCTCTATCTGACCTTCGAGGCGCTCTCGACAGGCCGTCTGAAGCCCGACGACCTGATCACCGTCTCGCCGCGCGCCGCGGCCCAGGCGCCGACCAAGCTCGGCCTGTCGGCCGGCGAGCAGATCACCGTCGCCGACGCCATGCAGGCCATGGCGATCAAGTCGGCCAACGACATGGCCGTAGCCATGGCCGAGAAGCTGGGCGGCAGCGAAAGCCGCTTCGCCGCGATGATGACCCTGAAGGCCCAGGAACTGGGCATGGTCAACACGCACTTCGTCAACGCCTCGGGCCTGCCCGACAGCCGCCAGATCACCACCGCCCGCGACATCGCCATCCTGTCGCGCTCCGTCATGCGCGACTATCCGCAGTACTATCGGCTGTTCAGCCAGGAACACTTCACCTATCGCGGCGTGACCATGAACAACCACAACGGCCTGCTCTTCCGCATGCCGGGCGTGGACGGCCTGAAGACCGGCTTCACCAACGCCTCGGGCTACAATCTCGCGGTCAGCGCCGTGCGCGACAATCGCCGCGTGATCACGGTGGTCATGGGCGGCGCCTCCAACGCCGCGCGCGACCGCAACGCCCAGGACCTGCTGCTCACCGCCTTCGACGTGATGGACCGCCGGGCCCGCGGCGAAAAGATCGTCGTCGCTCAGAACATGTTCGAGCCTGAGCCCCAGGAGCCGGTGATGACCGCCTCGCTGGAACAGGGCGACGAGGATGGGTCACGCATCCAGTTCACATCCGCCAAGGCTCCGGCCAACAGCTCGAACTTCAAGATCGTCGAGCCCGACTCAACGCCGCTTCATACGGCTCGGAAGGCCGAGAAGGGCCGCTGGGTGGTGCAGGTCGGCGCCTTCAAGTCCAAAAAGCTGGCGCACAGCCAGATCGCCATGGTGGAACGCAAGTTCAGCCGTCACCTGAGCGGCGCCAAGGGTCGCGTCGACGACGGCCCGCGCGGCCAGTGGAAGGCGCAGTTCTCCGGTCTCAACGAGGATGACGCCCGCGACGCCTGCAAGGCGCTGAAGGCCAAGAAGATGCCCTGCATGGTGATGGGGCCGGGCTGAGGCCCCTACTTCCTCAGCAACCGGTCCCGCGCCGCATTGAGCTGGGCCGCCAGGCCGTCGGTGCCGCCCTTGTCGGGATGGGCCAACCGCATCAGGCGCGAATAGGCGGCCTGGATGTCGGCCGGCGTCGCTTCGGAACCCACGCCCAGGATCGACCGAGCCTCGGAGGCGCCCATCTCTCGGGTCGGCGGTGGCGCGGCCCTGGGCGCGGCGGTCGCGGGACTGACACGCACGGTCGAGGCCAGCCACAGGCCCAGCACCACCAGCACGATCGCCCTGCCCCACTCGCCGCGCAGGCCCACGAAGGCCGCGCCCGCGAAACAGGCCACCGCCAGGGCGGCCGAGAGCAGACGCCATTCCCGGCGGCGCAGAAGCGGGCTCCGCCGCCCGCCCGCCCAGGCGAACGCGGCCAGGGCCACGCAGCCCAGGGCGACGTAGAGCACTATTGGGCGGCCAGCAGCTCGCCGCCGCCGACCTCACCGAGGCCGAGCGCGCCCATCACCGCCCGCAGTTCCTGGCGCGCGGCCACATGCTGCAGGCTCATGGCCACCGGTTTGATCGACGGCGACAGGTCGGCGATGGTCAGGCCGAAGGGGAACAGCTCGCGGTAGATCACCCGGTCGCGCAGGCCGGGGCCGACGCGGAAGCCGACGCGGCGCGACAGCGCCTGGACCCGTTCGTCCACCCGCTTGCGGTTGCGGGCCTCGGTGGGGGCCAGGCGGTTGCGCAGGACCACCCAGTCGATCGACCGGCCGGACCCGGCGGCGCGTAGCTTGCGGCTGTTCCAGACGGTCTCGGAATAAAGGCTCGGGCGCTTCAGCTCGAGCGTCACCGGGTCGATCACCCCCAGGGTGTCGAAGTCGACGAAGCTGTCGTTCATCGGCGTGACGATGAGGTCGGCCCGGTTGTGGGCGGATCGGCTAAGCGCGGTGTCGGCCCCGGGCGTGTCGATCAGCACGAAGTCCGATGCTTCGGCCTCGGCGCAGACGGCGTCGAAACGGCCAAGAACTTCCTCCTCCGGGGCCTTGGCGAGCGCCGGCTCGAGCGGATGCTCGATCGGCATCGGCGCGGTCGCATTGTTGGCCGCCAGCCAGGCGCGGCGGTGGGCGAAGAAGTGGCCCATCGACTGTTGGCGGACGTCGAGGTCGATCACGGAAACCCGCGCGCCGGCGTGCAGCAGCGAGGCCGCGATATGGATCGCGAGGGTCGACTTGCCCGCGCCTCCCTTCTCGTTGCCGATCACGATGACCTTTGGCTGGGCCATGCTGATGCTCCGTATTGCCCCCGGCGGCATGCGCCGATTCTTCAGCGCTACCCTGTGCAGCGCCTTAACCAAGCGTCAACGCGCACACCGCCGCAGGCTGTGGATGGATGGACGCACGACCTCGTGTCGGCCATAACCGCCGCCGCTCAGGAGGCCCTCCCCCATGTCCCCCAAGGCCGAAATCGAGATCGTCCGTTCCGTCGCCGACCTGCGCGCCCGCGTGCGCGCCTGGAAATCCGCTGGCCTGACGGTCGGCATGGTCCCGACCATGGGCGCCCTGCACGAAGGCCACCTGTCCCTGGTGCGGCTGGCCAAGACTCGCGCTGACCGGGTGCTGGCCTCGGTGTTCGTCAACCCGACCCAGTTCGGCCCCAACGAGGACTTCGACGCCTATCCGCGCGACGAGGGTCGCGACGCCGAACTGCTGGCCGGGGCCGGATGCGACCTGATGTTCGCGCCGACGGTCGCCGAGATGTATCCGCCCGGCGCCTCGACCACGGTGACAGTCGCGGGCGTCTCCGAGCCGCTGGACGGCCAGGCCCGGCCGGGCCACTTCGCCGGCGTCGCCACGGTGGTCTCCAAGCTTCTGAACCAGGGCCAGCCCGACGTCGCGGTGTTCGGCGAGAAGGACTACCAACAGCTCCAGGTGATCAAGCGCCTGGTCGCCGATCTCGACCTGCCGGTGGAGGTCCTGGGCGCCCCCACGGCCCGCGCCGAGGACGGCCTCGCGCTGTCTTCCCGTAACGCCTACCTCAGCGACGCCGAACGCGCCCAGGCCCCGGCGCTCGGGCGCGCGCTCAAGGCCGCCGCGGCGGCGCTGAAGGGCGGCGCGCGGGTGGACGCCGTGGAGGCCGAGGCCCTCGCCGCCATCCAGGCCGCGGGCTTCTCCAGCATCGACTATTTCGAGGTGCGAGGCGCCTCGGACCTGTCGCGGCTCGGTCCGGGCCCGATCGTCGGCGAAGCCCGCATCCTGACCGCCGCCCGGCTCGGCAAGACGCGGCTGATCGACAATATGGGCGTCTAGGGCTCTATTCCGGCGGCATGCACGCCGAACACGCCACGCTGCTGGACAAGCTCCGCGCCGCCGCCCGGCCGGTCCGCCCCGACGCGCCCGTGCAAAACGATTCCTACAACGGCAGCGGCAATCCCTATTTCAACATCTCCGCCCCGGTGCTGCGCGATCTCGCCAAGGGCTGGGCGAAAGCCCACAAGGCCGGCAGGCCCGCCGAGGTCCTGGCCGTGATCGACAGCCTGTTCGCCGGCCCCTCGCACGAAGAGAAGGTGCTGGCGGCGCTGCTGCTCGCCTATCACAAGCCCGCGCGGCTCGCGGCCGGCCCCGCGGAGCTCGACCGCTGGCTGGGCCACATCAATGGCTGGGCCGAGGTCGACAGCCTGTGCTGGAACGTCTTCACCGCCGACGAGATGCTGGCCGATTGGCCGAGCTGGAGCGCCTTCCTGGAAGGCCTGACCCGTGACGGGAACATCAACAAGCGCCGCGCCGCCCTGGTCCTGCCGGCCGCGCCCGCCCACTATTCGGACGACACGCGGCTGCGCGACCTAGCGTTCGCCAATGTCGAGGCTCTGAAGGCCGAGAAGGCGATCCTGATCACCAAGGCGGTGTCCTGGCTGCTGCGTTCGATGGCGAGCCGCCACCACGCCGCCGTCGCGGCCTATGTGGAGGCCAACGC
>CAMFIW010000325.1 GCA_945952355.1 uncultured Phenylobacterium sp.
TCGCGCAGCAAGGTCGGATGAAGGGTCTTTCGGCCTTTCGAACACGAGACTTCGCCAGAAGCGGCGGATGAGGGAGCGAGACCCCTCATCCGCCGGGCTGCTCGCCCGACACCTGCTCCCGCAAGGGCAGAAGGGCCCAATGAATCGAGCTTGCAGAGCCCCAGGCATTCGGCGGAACGCGTTAGGCAAAGCGTTTACGCCTTGAATCTATAGCCAAGCTTCCTTCGCGACCGCGACACCGAGGCCGGCAACAAATCATTTACCCCGCCCATTTTTCGTCTAGAACCCCCGCCATCTAGCGCTCGCACATATCGCGATCTGACGTCGAAGCTTGGCCGCGTGACCTCAGCGGCCTGCGTTGTAGCTCGACTGTACTTGGAGAGGCCCGCTTTTTGACTTCTGTTGATCTGGACGGCTCCGGCCGTTCCCGCCGCTATTGGCTGCGTGGCGCCGCTGGTGTCAGCCTCACCCTCGCCGTGGTCACAGCCGCCTGCGCGACCGCCCTGCCGCCCAAGGACAGCGTCCTTTCCCAACACCCCGCGGCGAAGCCGGTTCCCATGGCCAAGGCCGCCCCCGTGGCGCCGCCGCCTCCCGCCCCGGTGTTCGACTGCGGCCAGCCGGTGGTCGGCGCCACGGTCGACAGCCCCTTCGGCCTGCGCCGCCTGCCCTGGGAGAAACACGGCCGCCTGCATGAGGGCGTCGACATTCCGGGTCCTGTCGGCGAGCCGGTCCTGGCCGTCGCCGACGGCATCGTCGCCAAGGCCGGCGAGAGCCCCTCCTACGGCCGCTATGTCGAGGTCGAGCATGGCGCCGGCCTGACTACCTTCTACGCGCACCTCGGCCGCATCGCCCGCGACGCCAAGCCGGGCGAGTTCGTCGTGCGCGGCCATCCGCTGGGCAAGATGGGCTCCAGCGGCGATTCCACCGGCCCGCACCTGCACTTCGAGATCCGACGGGAAGGCAAGCCGCTGAATCCGGCCTCGTTCCTCGGCCGCGAGTTCCAGACCCAGGCTGACCTGCCGCTGAAGGCCGCTTCCTATGTCTCGCCCCATGTTCGGGTCGCCCAAGTGTCCGCCATCCCCGAGCGCAAGCAGGCCCTGATGGCCCAGGTCTCGGGCAAGGCCGCGCGGCCGGCGGCGGACGCGGGACCAGGCGTGGTCATCCGGGTTCATCAGCGCCTGCAATTTCCTTCCCTGCACGCGGCGACCGAAGGTTCGGCCCAGTCGGCGGCGGATGCGACGGGCTCATCTTCGCCAGGGTGATTCGCCCTCCCCGTCGCGCGCGCGGACGCCGCGACCCCTTGCAGCCCAGGGTTTCCTCGGGGGTCCTTGTCGACGCCAGGACGCAGGTCCATGGTTTCGGCATAACAGGGGGAGACGACCATGCGTCCAGGCGTTGGCGGGCTGCTGCTCGCACCTATCCTCGTGCTTTCCGGCCTCGGCCTTTCCGGTCGCTCGCAACCGAAGGCGGCCGCCCCGGCGGCGCCAGCCGCCCTTTCCGTTCCGCTGGCCGAAGGCGGCCACGGGGTCCTGCCGGCCCAGACCAACGACATCTCCGTCAAGGGCAAGAAGGGCGACTATTCCCAGACCGTGGCCATGACCCCCAACTGGTGGGTCGGCGGCGGCGAGTTCAAGGTGGTCTGGTACGCCGGCCTTAGCCAGACCAAGCGCTTCTTCCAGGCGAGCAACACCAAGGGCGATGCGTCCGACCAGCCCAATTTCCTGAAGAACCCTGAGACAGGGGTGCGGCAGGTCAAGGTGGCTTTCGACGGCAAGGACCCGATGATGGTCAAGCCGGAGACGGCGCGGGCCCTGTTCAAAATCCCCGCCGGCGCCAAGGCGGTGACCGGCGTCGAGGTGGTGTTCGGCCCGGAAGACGCCCCGAAAAGCTACGTCTGGAAATAAGCGCGACATCGGAGGTGGCCATGGTGTTGCCCGACGGTGGGGCCAGACCCTAAGTCTGTCCTGTCCACGGAGGCGCCATGGCGGCCGGATTCCACCCCCCGCGCGGGGAACTCGTCGATATCGGAGGCCGCCGCCTGCGGGTGGTGCGCGCGGGCGAACGGTCCGGAAAGCCGGTAGTGGTGTTCGAATGCGGCGCCTTCGGCTGCGCCGCCGATTGGTCGGTCGTGCAGACCCGCCTTGCCGAGCGGGGCGTCTACAGCCTGGCCTATGATCGCGCGGGCCTCGGCTTCTCCGACCCCGGCCCCGCACCGCGCGACGGCAAGGCGATCGCCGCCGACCTCGAAGCCCTGCTGGCCCATCTCGGGGAGACCGGCCCCCTGATCATGGTCGGCCATTCCATGGGCGGGTTGCTGCTGCGGGTCTTCGTCGGCCGCAACCGCGAGAGGGTCCAGGGCGTGGTTCTGGTCGACGCCGTGACGCCGGAGGCGATCGAGACCCCGGTGGCCGCGCGCGCCATCCATTCCTATCGCCGGGCCATGCGCATCGTCGGGCGTCTGTCGCCGACCGGCTTCATGCGTCCGGTCTCGATGGTGATCGGCGACCTGATCGGCCTGGAGCCCGAGGCCTCTGCCGAGAAGCGGCGCATCTACGGCTCCGCCACCCATGCCCGTTGGGCGGCCGAGGAGGTTCAGCACTGGCCCGATACCTCGGCCCAGGGCCGTGAGATCGGACCCTATGATCCAGCCCTCCCGGTGGCGGTGGTCACGGCTGGGGCGACCCGCCTGCCGCCGACCCTCAAGGCCATTCAGGCCGCTCCGGCGCGGTCGTCGCGGCGCGGCTACATCGCCGACGTGGCGGGCGCGGGTCACGCCAGCCTGCTGGGCAAGCGCTTCGCCGACCCGATCATCGACGGCATCGACCACGTGCTGGCGGCGGCCTGAGCCCTACCGGCTTGGCGCGGCCGAATTCGGGGACAGGTTGATTGATTCAGCTCCCGATCCGGCTCAACTGGCGCGCTGAGCTTCGAACCAATCAACCTGTCCCCGAATTGGTAGTTCAGGGCTCGCGCTCGACGGCGCCGCAGGCGGCGAGCAGACGGGCGAGGATGAGGTCGCGCATCTCGATCCCTTCGACCGGTTCCAGCACCGGACAGGCGACCGGTTCTCCGAGTATCGCCGGCATCGCGCCGCGCGCCGGGGCAGGCCAGGCGCCGAGCGCGGCGCGCGCGGATGGACTGAGGCGCGCGGCATGGCCGGCCAGGGGGACGAGGCTGACGCCGCGGTCGGTGGTGACCTCGTAGCGGCCGTCCCAGACGCCCGCCTCGCCGGGGCCGAGCCCGAGCCGGCCCTCGCCCGCGCGGCCGATCTCTCCGGCCGTGCGCATCCAGCGCACCTCTCGCGCGTCCGCCTCGATCCGCGCCCCGGCGAGCGTGGCGACCACGGCCTTCTCGCCCAGCAGCGCCTCCATGAGCCGGTCCAGTCGCTCCCGCCGCGGCGGGCGTGTCGTGCCCGCCGCGCAGAGACAGGCGGTCCCGGCGAAGGCGCGCGCCGCGGCCAGGTCCGCGGAGCGCAGGACTTCGCGGGGCAGGGTCAGAACGGGGCTCAGCCTCGCCTGGCGACCGATGTCGGCCAGTGACGGCGACGGACAGGCGGGTTCGCCCTCGCCGTCGCCGCCGAGCGTGGCCCGCGCCCGGGCGCGGGCATAGCGGGGATCGTCGTTGGCGGGG
Organism: uncultured Phenylobacterium sp.; assembly: GCA_945952355.1. Lineage (GTDB taxonomy): Bacteria > Pseudomonadota > Alphaproteobacteria > Caulobacterales > Caulobacteraceae > Phenylobacterium. Next base: position 3,631 of record CAMFIW010000325.1, read on the forward strand.
TCCTCGATCCAGGCCTCGCCCCGCATCGCTAGCAGGGCGCGCAGCTCCGCGCGCCGGACGCCCAGCATGGGGCGCAACAGATAGACGCCGCGGCCCTGCGGCCAGGCGGGGGAGGGCGACCATTCGCGCGGCGCCGGCGTGGTCGATCCCGTGGCGCGCATCAAGGCGGCTTCGGCCAGGTCGTCGGCGGTATGGCCTACGAGGATCACCCGGACGCCGGCGGCGCGCGCGGCGTCGGCCAGCAAGGCGTGCCGCGCGGATCGCGCGGCGGCGGGCAGGCCGGTCCGTGGCTTGACGCCCTCCCAGGCAAGTCTCCGGAACCCGGCGCCCAGACGGTTGGCCAGGGCAGCGCTGCGCTGGGCCCAGCCGGGGCTCGCGGGGTTCAGGCCGTGGTCGACATGCAGGACCAGCAAGCGACGGCCGTGGACCCGCGCCCAGTCGGCGGCGAGGACGGCGAGGGCCACGGAATCTCCGCCGCCGGACACCGCGACCGCGACCGGGACGGTCGCCCGGCGATCCAGGCGCAGGTCGAGCCGCGCCGCCACCCGCGAGGCGATGTCGGGAGCGGCGTCCGTCGTCAGGCCGCGCACTTCGCCTGGGTTCCGGCCGCCTTGGCGCGCGTCTGCACCGCAGCCGGCGCCTTGGGATAGCGGCGGGCCAGCTCTCCGAGTGTCTGGCAGGCGTCGGCCGGCTTCTTCATCTGGATCAGGGCGCGCGAGAGCTCGACCACGGCGTCGGGCGCCCAGGCCGTCTGCGGCCAGCCGCGGATCGCGCCGATGAAGGATCCGGCCGCCTCCGCCCAGCCGGCCCGCTGGGTCTGGGTCTTGCCCAGCCAATACAGCGCTTCCGGTGTCTTGGGGCTCGCATTGTAGCGGCTGACATAGTCCTGGAACCCCGCCTCGGCCGCCGCATAGTCGCCCGCCATATAGGCCTGGCG
>CAMFIW010000326.1 GCA_945952355.1 uncultured Phenylobacterium sp.
GTGCTGGTCTATTGCGGCGCCTGCGTGCTGGCCAAGCGGCTGCACGATCGCGGCCGCTCGGGCTGGTTCGCCGCCCTGATCCTGCTGTCGCTGGCCGCCACCTGGCCCTTGCCGGTCGGCTTCTTCGACTTCGTCTTCATGCTGGTGGTGATCTGGGCGATCGTCGAACTGGGCGTCCTCGGCGGCGAGCAGGGCGCCAATCGCTACGGGCCCAATCCGGCCCTGGCCTAGAGCGGCGCCGGGGCGTCCTCGACCTCGCCGAAAACCTCGCGGAAGCTGGCCTTCAGGGCTTCGTCGGCCTCGTCCATGGTCACCGGCAGGCCGAGGTCCACCAGGCTGGTGACGCCGTGCAGGGTCTGGCCGCAGGGGATGATTCCCGAGAAGTGCTCCAGGTCCGGCTCGACGTTCAGCGAGATGCCGTGGAACGAGACCCACTTGCGCAGCTTCACCCCGATGGCCGCGATCTTGTCTTCGCGGGTGGGCAGGCCCGGCGTGCGGCGTTCGACCCAGACTCCGACGCGGCCGTCGCGAATCTCGCCATCGATGTTGAAGCGGCCCAGCGCCCCGATGATCCAGGCTTCCAGCGACGCGACGAAAGCGCGCACGTCGCGGCCGCGCTGGGTCAGGTCGAGCATCACATAGGCCACCCGCTGGCCGGGGCCATGATAGGTGTACTGGCCGCCGCGGGCGGTCTCGAACACCGGGAAGCGGTCCGGCGCCAGAAGGTCGGAAGACTTGGCGGAAACCCCGGCCGTATAGAGCGGCGGGTGCTCCAGGAGCCAGACGAGCTCGCCGGCGCGGCCCTCGGCGATGGCGGCCGCGCGGGCCTCCATGGCGGCCACGGCGTCCGGATAGGCGACCTGCCTGGCCGACACCGCCCAGCCCGCCGGGCGCCCATCGGGACGTGCGAAAATCGCATCAAGCGGAGCCGTACTTAACGAGCGGTCAAGCATGTCGGGTTCAATGTGGGGTGCGATAGGGCTTCGCGCCAAGCGCGCACTGTATTTGTTCGGGTTTCAGGGAATCGCGCGTCTTGGGTCAGGTCAACGCCGTCAATGTCGAGATCTCGGTCGTGCTGGGCCGGTCGACCCTTCCCATGGCGCAGCTGCTGCGGATGGGCCGTGGGGCGGTGATCCCTCTGGACGCCGGAGTCAACGAGGAAGTCTGGATCCTGGCCAACAACCACCCGGTGGCGCGCGGCGAAATCCAAATCAACGACGACCGCATCTCGATCGCGGTCACTCGGGCCGCCGACGTCTACGACTTCATGGCCGGCGGATATTCCTAAGCGAGCACGCTTCACAAACGCGCCGGGCTTTGCTACGCCCCGCGCCTCACCACGAGCGGTCGTGGCGGAATTGGTAGACGCGCAGCGTTGAGGTCGCTGTGGGGCAACCCGTGGAAGTTCGAGTCTTCTCGACCGCACCAGTGAATCAAGGTCTTTCGCAAGGCTAAGCCAGAGCAGGTTCTACAGTCCAAGAGGGGGAGGTCCGCATGAGCCGCGACACCGATCACCCCTCCGACGAGACCGATACCCTAGACCTGCCGATCCCGCCGGACGCCGAGCCGGAGGAGGATCTGGAAGACCTCGCGCTCGGCGAGGACTACGCGCTCAATCCCGACTTCGTGGCCATGGTGGTGGACGCCGCCGATCGAGGCGACGCCGAGCGCCTGCGCGAGCTTCTGGCCGCCCTGCATCCCGCCGACGTGGCCGACCTGATGGGCTTCCTGTCGGCCGGCGACCGCGAAGAGGTGCTGGCCCACCTCGATCCGGAAGCCCTGGCCGAGATCATTTCCGAACTCGACCCCGAGATCCGCGAGGATATCCTCGAGCACGTGCCCTCGGCGACGCTGGCCAAGGCGCTGGGCGAGATGGATTCGGACGACGCCGTCGACGTCGTCGAAGACCTGGAGGACGACAAGCGCGCCCAGGTCCTGGCCGCCCTGCCGGAGGTCGAGCGGACCGCCATCGAGCCCTCACTGGCCTATGAGGACGAGACCGCCGGCCGCCTCATGCAGCGCGAGGTGGTCTGGGCGCCCCAGTTCTGGACCGTGGGCCAGACGATCGACCACTTCCTCAAGGAAGGCGACGATCTGCCCGAGCTGTTCTTCGACATCTATGTGGTCGACCCGTCGCACAAGCCGGTCGGCGCCGTTCCGGTCAGCCACCTGTTGCGCACCAAGCGCGACGCGTCGCTGGCCCAGATGATGGAGCCTGTCACCGAAATCCCGGTCGAGATGGACCAGGAAGAGGTGGCCTACATCTTCAACAAGTACCACCTGATCTCGGCGCCTGTCGTAGAGCCGGGTGGGCGGTTGGTCGGACAGATCACCGTCGACGATATCGTGGGGGTCATCCAGGAAGAGAGCGACGAGGACATCCTGGCCCTGGCCGGCGTGTCCGACGCCGGCCGCGACGCCGACGTGCCGGGGATCGTGAAGTCGCGCCTGCCTTGGCTGGTGATCAACCTGGCCACCGAAACCTTGGCGGTCTGCGTCGTCGGCATCTTTCAGGACATGATCGCCAAGGTCGTGGCGCTGGCGGTCCTGATGCCGATCGTCTCGTCTCTCGGCGGCAACGCCGGGACCCAGGCCCTGACCGTCGCGGTCCGCGCACTGGCCAGCCGCGAGCTCAATGCCGCCAACGCGGTGCGGATCATCTGGCGCGAGCTAATCGTCGGATTGTTGAACGGCGTGGCCCTTGCCCTGGTCATGGGGCTGTCGGTCTATGCCTGGTACCACTTCCAGCAGGACCCCCTGGCCTTCCGTCTGGCCCTGACCATGGGGCTGGCGATCATCGCCAACCTGTTCGTGGCGGCGCTGGCGGGCATTCTGGCGCCTATCGTGCTGGAGCGGCTGGGTCGCGACCCAGCGGTCTCCTCGTCGGTGATGGTGACATTCGCCACCGACTTCATGGGGTTCCTGGCCCTGCTGGGCATAGCCAGCCTGATCCTGCTGCGCTGAGGACTCAGAGCTCGATCATGTCGAAGTCGGACTTCGGCGTGCCGCACAAGGGACAGATCCAGTCGTCTGGGATGTCGCGCCAGCGCGTGCCGGGCGCCAGGCCTTCCCCCGGATCGCCCGCCTCTTCGTCATAGATGTATCCGCAGGTTCGGCACTGCCAGGTCTTGTAGGGCTCGGCCATGGCCGTCTCAGTTCATCTTGAAGCGGATGGGCACGGACTTCGGCCCGCAGACGAAACTCGCCTGCATGTTGCGTGGCGCGCCGTCGAGCTCGACCGAGTCGAGGCGGGCGAAGAGCTCTTCCCACAGGACGCGCATTTCCATACGCGCCAGGTGCTGCCCGAGGCAGACATGGGCGCCGTAGCCGAAGGCCACGTGCTTGTTGGGCGTTCGCTCGACATCGAAGCTGAACGGGTCGTTGAACACGGCCTCGTCGCGATTGCCCGAGGGATAGGAGAGCATCAGCCAGTCGCCCTTGGCGATCTTCTTGCCGGCCAGTTCGGCGTCGGCCGTGGCGGTGCGCATGAAGTGCTTCACCGGCGTGACCCAGCGGATCGATTCCTCGACGAGGCCCGGGATCAGGGCCGGATTGTCCTTCACCTTGCGGAACTGCGCGGGGTTCTCGGCCAGCGCCCAGAGCGCGCCGGCGGTCGTCGAGGAGGTGGTGTCGTGGCCGGCCGTGGCGACGATGATGTAATAGCTCATGGCCTCCAGGTGGCCGAGCGGCTGGCCGGCGACCTGACCGTTGGCGATCACGCTGGCGATATCGTTGCGCGGGCTCGCGCGGCGATCCTCGGTGATGGCGTTGAAGTAGGTCATGAAGTCCATGACCACCGATTGGATGGTGTCGACCCCGGTCTGGGCGTCGCCTTGGGTCAGGTCCGATCCGCTACGGTTCACATCGGGGTCGGCGCTGCCGAACAGCTCCTGGGTGAGCTTGAGCATGCGCGGCTCATCGCTTTCGGGAACGCCGAGCACCTCCATGATCACGTGCAGCGGATAAAGGAAGGCCACGTCGCGGGCGAAGTCGCAGCGGCCGCCGTGGGCGGCCATGCGGTCGACAAAACCGCGCGCGATCTCGCGGATCCGCGCTTCGAGCGTCCGCAGGTTCTGCGGCACGAAGGAGCCCTGGGTCAGGCGGCGGTAACCCATGTGGTCGGGGTTATCCATCTGCACCAGCGAACGGACGAGGTGCGGGGACCCGCCCATCATCTCCCGCACCTTCTTGTCCGCCTCGATGGTGGTGAGGACGGTGGAGCGGTCGCCATTGTGGAACAGCTCGTTCTGCCGCTCGACCTCCAGGATGTCGGCGTGCCGCGTCACGACCCAGAACGGATCGAAGCCGTCGGGCTGGGCGACGTCGAGCGGCGCCTCCCGGCGCAGTCGGGCGAATGCCTCGTCCACAGGAGCGCCCGCCGCGTAGGCGCGGGGGTCTATGATGGTGTTCGCGATGTCGACGGAGATGGCCATCCGGGTTTCCTCAATGCGCACGCCCTGTCGCCGGGCGTTAACTTGCTAGTTGTCCAACAAGTAAATTATGTTGGCAACATGGCCCCTACTTCACCTTCCGCGAAAATCCGCCGCAGC
>CAMFIW010000327.1 GCA_945952355.1 uncultured Phenylobacterium sp.
CGAGATCATGCCTAGTCTCGTGGGCTCGGAGATGTGTATAAGAGACAGGACCCGGACAGGGCGCCGATCTGGGTCGCCGAAAATTCGCCGATGTCGGTCGCCGTGAGGCTACCCAGCTGCGTCGCCTTGAGGCCGCCGAGCTGAGTGGCCGACAGAGCCCCCACCTGGGTCGCGTTCAGCGCCGAGACATTGGCGGCGGTCAAGGCTCCCACCTGAGTGGCGGACAAGGCGCCGATCTGGGTGGCGTTGAGCTGACCGAGCGTGGTGGTCGACAGGCCCGCGATCTGGGTCGTGGAAAGACCCGCGACCTGGGTCGTCGTCAGGCCGCCGACTTCCGTCGCCGTGAGGCTGCCGAGGTTGGTCGCGCTGAGCGCGCCGAGCTGGGCGGCGCTGAGCGATCCGATCTGGGTCGAGGTCAGCTCGCCGAAGTCGGTGGTCGAAAGGCCCTTGAGCTGCGTCGTGGTCAGACCCGAGATCTGCGTCGTGGTGAGCGACCCCATCTGCGTCGCATCGAGGGCCGAAAGGCCGACAGCCGAGAAGCTTCCGAGCTGCGAGCCGGACAGGGCGCCGATCTGGGTCGCATTGAACGCGCCGACCTGGGTCTGGGTGAGCGCCGCGACCTGGGTGTTCACCAAGGCGCCGATCTGGGTCGCCGACAGCTCGCCGATGTCGGTGGTGCTCAGCCCACCGACCTGGACGGCGGTCAGGCCCTTGATCTGGGTCGTCGACAGCGCGCCGACCTGGGTGGAGTCGAGGGCCGAGACGTTCGTTGCGCTGAGAGCGGCGATCTGGGCGGCCAGCATCGCGCCCACCTGCGTCGCCGACAGCTCGGCGATATCGGCGGCGGAGAGTCCCTTGATCTGGGTGGAGGTGATGCCCTTGATCTGGGTCGTCGACAGCGCCCCCACCTGGGTCGCGTCGAAGCCCGAGAGGTTGGTCGCCGAGAAGGCGCCGATCTGGGTCGCCGAAAGGGCGCCGACATGGGTCGCGTCAAGCGCGCCGATCTGGGTGGATGTCAGGGACTGGATCTGGGCGCTCGACAGCGCAACGAGCTGGGTGGTGTCCAACACGACGCTGGTGGCGAAGTGCGGGATCTGGGTCGCCGTTAGGCCCTTGACCTGGGTGGCCGAGATCGCGTGGACCTGGGTGGCGTCCAGTGCCCCGATCCCCGAGACGTTGATCGCGCCGATCTGGGTCGCGCTCAGCGACTGGATGTCCGTCGTTGTCAGCCCCTGGATATCGGTGACGGTCAGGTTGCTGATCTGCGCCGCAGAAAGGCTGGAAATCGGCATATGATCTTCCTGGTCGAGTGCGTGAGGCGGCAGCTAATCGAGCGATGCGACGAACATAAAAAAGACTCACTCTACCGGAGCGGGTCTCCCCCATAGCCCACACACAGCAGAATCCCTTTCCGAGACGTTACTGCGATTCTCAGGGGCTCCGATTTCCCGCGCCGCACGGGAACCAAGGCCTTGCCGGCGCGGTTGACACGCCCCCTCCGCCCCCTGATGGCGCAAGGGGAATAACCGTCTTGGTTAACGTGGTCGGCGCCTCATTCGACCGCAAACGGGACGTTCGGCCTTCGACGTCTCGGCGGTGGCGGATTGTCGCACCGGGGAGCCTGCGCTCCCCCGATAGCCTTAGGCCGCGCGCGCGGCGTTGGGGGCCAGGCCCTGCATCACGACCCGATTGATCTCGATCAGGTCTTGGATGTCGTCTTCGCCTCGAATGACGAGGCTGGTGTATTTGCTCACCCACATGGCCAGCGAGATGATGCTGGCGCGGGTCTCGGGCGGCAGGGCGTTGTCGGCCGAACCGCAGTCGGTCGCGAGCGCCGACCACATGCGCCGGTTCCAGTCGAGCGCGTCGATGCGCCCGGCCACGTCCCTCGGGTCGAGCTTGGCCGCTTCCATCAGGGCGAAGGTGACCTGGCCGAAGAGGCGATACTCCGCCTCCTTGGGGGTCTCCGCCCTAGCCGCGGTCTGCTGGTACGCTCGAAGCGACATTCCCCAACCTCTGGTCTTCGTATTCGATCAGCTTCCGGCACAGCATCAGGGCCTTGTAGTACTCGCGCTCCATGCAGTGCTTGGAGATCGCGACGCACTCGGAGAGCACCTCGGGATTGCGGATGGCGCCCATGAATTCGCTCAGTCGTTGAACGAACTCGTCGTAGTAGCGCGTGGCTCCGCCCTCATCGAGGTACATCATCATCACCGGCAGGTAGATTCTGCGCGCAGGCGACGAGGCCTGCTCCGGTTGCATGATGTCCTTCTCGCGCAGGACCGAAGCCTTGTTCTGGAGAATCAGCACTCCGCGGCGGTCGCCGTTCTGGACGACGGCGCCATTGAGCACGAACTTCTCGCCGGGCTTCAGCGACAACTTCAGCGGCAAGTCTCGTTTCCCCCGATTACTTGCGCCGCCAAGCGCGAGTTCCTGAACAGTCCATGGCCCGAGAGGATTTCTCCTCAATCCGGGGACTGCCACGGATAACCGGCGGCAGGTTAACGACGCCTTGAAGGGACTGCGGCAGGCCGCCGCACCCACCCCCTCGGCTTAGGTTAGGATTAACCATGTTCGCGCGTATCTGCGAGCAGGTTTCCCGAGATCGTCCAAGGAGCAATTGGATGGCGCGTCCCGCCGGTTCGAGCGCGGTGTCAGCCCTGGCGCTACAACCTCACATGGGCGCCACGCCGGCGCGCCTGGCGGCGGACATTGTCGGCGACAGCGGCTCAGCCAGCGCGCTTGAGAAGTTGAACCAGGCGATCGGCGAACTCAAGCAGCTGGCCCTCCAGCCCCTGCTGCAAAGCGCCATCAACGCACTCAACGCCAACGACCTGCAGGGCGCTTCGGAATGGGCCCTGAAGGCGCTGGGCCAGGACGAGCGGTCCGGCGTGGCCTGGTACGTGCTGGCGGTCGCCCGGGAGAAGGCTGGAGATTTCGCAGGCTCCATCACCTGCTACGAGGCCGCCCTCAAGCTCATTCCGGACCACGCCGAGGTGGCCAACAACATGGGACGCCTCGCCTTCCGCATCGGCGAGCAGGACGTGGCCGAGCAGCTGTTCCGCATCTACCTGGCGCGCTATCCCAACCATCCGGAAGGGGCAAACAATCTCGCCTGCGCCTTGCGCGGACAGGCCCGATTCGACGAGGCGGTCGAGGTCCTGAAGGCCTCGCTCATGGCCGATCCGAACCACGCCATGGTCTGGAACACCCTGGGCACGGTTATGGCCGAACAGGGCGACACGGTGAACGCGGAAATATTCTTCAACGAAGCTCTGCGACTCGACCCGCACTTCGCCAAGGCCCGCTACAACCGCGGCAACATGCGCATGGCGCTGGGACATCTCGAGGCGGCGCTGGAGGACTGTGAGACAGCGCTCGCCGAGACCGATCTGCCGGACGAGCGGATCATGATGCGCCTTTCCCGCTCGACGATCCTCATCAACCTCGGACGGGTCGGCGAAGGATGGGACGAATACGAGGCGCGGCTCGATCCGAACTTCGCCGACGTCACAATCTTCCGAACCGGACGCCCGGCCTGGAAGCCCGGCGACGACCTGGCCGGCAAGTCCCTGCTGGTCATCGGCGAGCAGGGCCTGGGCGACGAAATCCTCTTCGCCAACACCTTGCCCGACGTTCTCGAGAGGTTGGGCCCGGACGGACGCCTGAGCCTCGCCGTGGAGGCGCGGTTGGTTCCGCTCTTCCAGAGGTCCTTCCCGCGGGCGCGGGTCGGCGCGCACCTCACCGGCAAGATCGAGGGACGCACGCACCGGGCCGCGCCGTTCCTGGAAGGCGAGCTTGGAACGATCGACCTCTGGGCTCCCCTCGCCTCTCCCCTGCGCGAGTTCCGCCGGACACCGGAGGCGTTTCCCGAGCGCGCGGCCTTCCTCTCCGCCGACCCCGATCGGGTCGCCGACTGGAAGGCGCGTCTGGCCAAGGAGGCCCCGGCAGGTCCGAAGGTCGGCCTGTTGTGGAAAAGCGCCATCATCTCCAGCGGCCGCCACCGCTATTTCTCGCCGTTCGAGCAATGGGCGCCAGTGCTGGGGACGCCCGGCGTCAGCTTCGTCAACCTGCAGTACGGCGACTGCGCGGCGGAGATCGAGCAGGCCCGCAACGAATTGGGCGTCGAGATCTGGAACCCGCCCGGCATCGACCTGAAACAGGATCTCGACGACGTCGCCGCATTGTCCAGCGCCCTGGACCTCGTGATCGGCTTCTCCAACGCCACCCTGAACATCGCCGCAGCCTGCGGCGCCCCGACCTGGCTGATCAGCGCGCCGGGCGCCTGGACCTGCCTCGGAACCGACCGCTACCCCTGGTACCCGCAGGTCCGGCTGTTCCGGCCGCCGGCCTTCCGAGAATGGGAGCCGGTCATGGCCGAGATCGGCATGGAACTGGCCCGGTTCGCAGGCTGAGCTCCTGGATTCGCGGCGAAGGCTCCAATTTCCGCTGCGTCAGGTCGCCAGCGGCGGCGCGCCCGCGAACCAGGCGAATCCGCGCAGCGCGGCGTCCAGGCGTAGAAGCGGCTTGAAC
>CAMFIW010000328.1 GCA_945952355.1 uncultured Phenylobacterium sp.
CCGACCGTTACCCGAAGCGCACGCCGACGATCGGCGAGACCGTGTTCGAGGTTCCCTTCCAGGACCCGAGGTCCGGCGAGGTCTCCGGCCGGCACCTCAGGCAGGGCCGAAAGCCCGCCTCCTGCGCCGCCGCGGCCGAGGGATAGAAGCGGATGTTCTCGCGCTTCGGCGTCCGCGCCGGGCAGACCGGGCGGCAATAGATCCCGGTCGTCCTGACGGCGCCGAAGATGCGGCCGTCGAGCCGGGCGTCGCGCATCGTGAACGCGCGGTAGCAGGCGTCGTCGTCGAGGTCCATGTCGCCATGATCGACCCCAACCGCGCGCCTGTCTCGCGGTTTTCGGACATTGTCGGCGGATCGAGCCGGTCCCTAGAACGTCAGCACGATCTTGCCGAAGTGTTCCCCGCCCCGCATCGCCTCGAACGCCGCCCTGGCCTCGGTGAACGGATAGACCTTGTCCACCACCGGCCGGATGCCGTGCAACTCGATCGCCCGACACATGGCCTCGAACATTTCCCGCGATCCGACCGACAGGCCCTGCATCTTGGCGCTGTTGCCGATCAGCACCGCGGGGTTCAGCCCTTCCGCGGCGCCGGCCACGACCCCGATGATCGCGATGTGGCCACCGATGCGCACCGCCCTCAGGCTCTGCTGGATCGTCCCCGCGCCGCCGACTTCCATGATGAAATCGGCTCCGACGCCCCTGGTCGCCTCGCGCACCGGCGTCGACCACTCCGGCGTCTCGCGATAGTTCACCAGGTGATCCGCGCCCAGGGCCCTGGCCCGCTCCAGCTTCTCGTTCGAGGACGAGGTGATGACAGTCCGATAGCCCGCCGCCTTGGCGAATTGCAGCCCGAAGATCGACACGCCGCCGGTGCCTTGCAGCACGACCGTGTCGCCGGGCTCCAGCCGTGCATCCTCGAACAGGCCGCGCCAGGCGGTCAGCGCCGCGCAGGCCAAGGTCGAAACCTCCTCGTCGGTCAGGAAGGCCGGAACCTTCGAGACCCCTTCCTGGCTGAACACCTGAAGCTCCGCGCCCGCGCCGGGAATCGGGAAACCGAGGGCGCTGGCCAGTTTCTCGAGCGTCGGCCGCCCGGCGTTCCAGTTCTGGAAGAACAGGGTCGAAACGCGATCCCCGACCGCGACTCGAGTGACGCCCTCGCCCACAGCCTCGACGACGCCGCAGCCGTCCGAGAAGGGCGTAATGGCCCCCGCCTGGGCCGGCCCACGGGCGTAGATGCCGCTGATCATCAGGAGGTCGCGATAGTTCAGCGACACCGCCTTCATCCGCACCAGCACCTGGCCGGGGCCTGGCTTCGGCGTCTCGCGCTCGACCACCTTGATCTGGTCCACGCCCCACGGCTCGGTGACTTCCAAGGCCCGCATCGGCTCATCTCCCTGAATATGGCTGACGTCATTGTCGGGCGGGCGCCCCAGCGTCCGGCAAGCCCTTCCGCCTCGCAAGCGCCACAACATCGCCGTAGGGTCCGCAGCATGACCCAGCCTCGCCTGCTCGTCTGCGGCTTCGGATCCTTCCCGGCCGCGCCCCGCAATCCTTCCGCCACGGTCATCGAGGCCCTCGCCGCCGGCGGCTGGGCCACGCCTGGCGCGGAGATCGACTACCTGACCCTGCCGGTTTCCTGGTCGAACTCGGTCGCCCTGATCCTCGACGCGCTACGGGCGCGGCCCGCCGACGCCGTGCTGGTGGTGGGCGTGGCGACCAGCGCCGACGCCTTCCGGGTCGAGACCCTGGGCCGCAACCGCGCCTCGCGCACCCTGCCCGACCATGACGGCGCGCTCTGGGAGGGCGCCCTGATCGCCCCCGACGGCGCGGGCGCGATCGCCTCGACCGCCCCGTCCGAGGCGGTGCTGGAGGCGCTGCTGCACATCAACCTGCCGGCGCGGCTCTCCGACGACGCCGGCGACTATCTCTGCAACTTCACGCTCTACAGCCTGCTGGCCGCCGAGGCCGCGCCGGTGGTGGGTTTCCTGCACGTGCCCCAGGCCCGCGAGTGCGCCGAGGAGGCGAGCTTCGACCTGGTCGATATCGAGCGCGCCGTCCGCGCAGCGGCCGGGGCCTACGCCCAGGCGATCAGCCGTCCAGACGCTTCACGCCGTACAGCCTGACGGCGCCCAGCACCCCCAGCACCGTCATGGCGCTCATCGCCAGGTAGCCCAGGGCGCCGAAGCGGTCGAACAGCGCGCCCGAGGCCATGGTCGCCAGCCCCGACAGGATGCCGCCCTGCAGGGCCGAATTGATCAGTTGGGCGCTGGACGCGTTGGCGCGGCTGGACAGCCGCTCGACAAGCTGTAGCGAGGCTACGAAGGTCGCAGCATAGCTCAGCGTGTGCAGCGCCTGAATCGGGATCACCAGCCAGAGCGGCGGCGAGAAGGCCAAGGCGCTCCAGCGCAGCACGCCCGCCAACCCGCCCAGGACCAGCAGGTTGCGCGGGCCCATGCGCCGCCGCCAAGGCTCCATGAACCAGAGGAAGACCACCTCCACGATGACCCCGCAGGCCCACAGCACCCCGGTCAGGCTCTCGGGGACGCCCTGCTGTTTCCAAGCCAGGGCGGAGAAGCCGTAATAGAAGGCGTGGGCCGATTGGATCAGCCCGGCCGAGATCACCACCAGCATGAATTCGCGGTCGGCGAACAGCTCGCGCAGGCCGGCGAAGCGTTCGGCCAGGTGCGCCTTGCGGCCCTCGGTCAACACCGGATCGGGTGGCAGCAAAACCCGTGCGCCCACGGCCGCCAGCAAGGCGGCCGCCACCATCCAGACCAGGACCAGTTCGGGCGAGCCCTTGGCCAGGATCGCGCCCATTCCGACATTGGCGAGGATGAACGCCGCCGAGCCGATGCCGCGTGGCCAGCCGTAGTTGAATCCGTCGCTCGCGGCCCGGCGCATCACGATCACGTCGGTCAAGGGTGGGAGGGAGACGAAGCAGGAACTGGCGACGAACCAGACCCCGAACCACCAGAGAAATCCGAGTTGCGGCGCCAGGAGCAGGTAGCTGGCGGCCGTCGCGAGCGCGAGCAGCATCAGGGGGGTGCGCCGGGCGCGGAAACTGTCGGCCCAGATGGCGATAGCCGGCGCCATGACCACGCGCGCGATCATCGGCGCCGACAGGATCAGGCCGATCTCGGCCCCGGTCAGGCCCCGGTGGTGGAACCAGACCGGCGCATAGGGCGAGCTCGCACCGTTGCCGACGAAGATCGCGGCGTAGAACAGGCCCAGGCGGATCGGCAGCGGCATGACCTCGTCGGCCTACCGCGAGTCGGCGCCGGTCGGCTGTGGCGGCCGCGCGGCCGGCCCCTTGTCCGGCGGCTTCAAACGGGCGCCACGGTGCGTAGTCCCCTGATCGGCGGTTGCCGTCGGCCGCCAGGCGGCTAAGGTTCGGCCTCCATCAAAGCCGAGACCGGGAGCGCGAGGCCCATGAGCCTGTCCGACTATTCGGAACACGACGGCCTGGGGCTCGCCGCCCTGGTGGCCAAGGGCGAGGTGACGCCGCTGGAACTGGTCGACGCCGCGATCGAGCGCATTGAGCGGCACAACCCGACCCTGAACGCAGTGGTCTACAAGGCCTATGACGAGGCGCGGGAGCGCGCCAGGGGCCCCTTGCCCGAAGGCCCGTTCAAGGGCGTGCCGTTCCTGATCAAGGATCTGGGCATGCCGGTGGCGGGCTGGCCGCGCAGCTATGGCAGCCGCTTCGCTCGCGACATCGTCGACAGCGAGGATGGCGGACTGACGGCCCGTTACCGCGAGTCCGGCGTCATTCCGCTGGGCAAGACCAACACCCCGGAATACGGCATCACCGGTACGACCGAGGGCCAGCACCTCGGCGCCTGCCGCAATCCCTGGAACCCCGACCACATCTCCGGCGGCTCGTCGGGCGGCGCGGCCTCGGCGGTGGCGGCCGGCATCGTGCCCCTGGCCCATGCCTCGGACGGGCTGGGCTCGATCCGCATCCCCGCCGCCTGCTGCGGCCTGGTGGGACTGAAGGTCACCCGCGACCGCAATCCGAACGGCGGCGACGACACCGGCTACGCCATGGGCTTCACGGTCGATCACGTGGTCACACGCACGGTGCGCGACAGCGCCGCCATGCTGGATGCGACCGGCATTCCGCGTCCCGACGCCCCCTTCGCCGCCCCGCCCAAGGCGCGGCCCTATGTGGAAGAGATCGAACAGAGCCCCGGCAAGCTGAAGATCGCCTGGTCTTCGGAGACCCCGTCGGGCCGCCCGATCGATCCGCAGATCCAGGCGGCGCTCGAACGCACCGCCGACCTGCTGAAGCGGCTCGGCCACGACGTGGTCGAGCGGGGCCTGGGCATCGACTATCGCGCCCTCTATGCGGCGCGCGGTCCCGTCTCGGGCGCCAATTTCGCCGCCGACATGGCGCGGCTGATCGAACAGGTCGGCCGCGAGCCCGAGCCGGACGAACTGGAGGCGCTGACCTGGGCCTCGCTCAAAGGCGGTCGCAAGGTGACCGGTGAGCAGGCGTTCCGCGGCTGGCAGGACCTGAGGG
>CAMFIW010000329.1 GCA_945952355.1 uncultured Phenylobacterium sp.
GGGGCTCGGCCGGGCATCCGGCGATGAAGGCGTTCCTGGCGGGCCTGCCGGCCCTGAAGGTGATCGCCTCGCCCGAGCCGGCCAGCGACGGCGGTTCCGACACCGAGGGCCTGAAGGCGCTAGGGGTGCCGGTGGTCGATTTCGACCAGGACGCCAGCCGCTATTTCGACCTGCACCACTCGGCCGACGACACCCTGGACAAGATCGACCCCAAGGAGCTCGCCCAGAACGTCGCGGTGTGGGCCTCGTTCCTGCGCGTGGTCGCCGACAGCGACATCGACTTCCGCAAGGCGGGACAATAGCGCTCGCCCGGATACCTGCAGGCGGCGCCGGAAGGTTTGCTTAACCCTGGCGCCGCCAAATCTCGGGGAACCCCTTCAGCGGAACGCCCCCCATGAGCCTGCCCCTGTCCGGCCGCCACGTGGCCCTGCTTCATGGCGGGCTTTCCTCCGAGCGTGAGGTGAGCCTGGTCTCGGGCCGGGAGTGCGGCGCTGCGCTGGAGCGGCTTGGGGCCAAGGTGGCCTGGATCGACGCCGGCCGCGACCTCGCCCAGGTCCTGACGCGCCTGAAACCCGATGTCTGCTTCAACGCCCTGCATGGAGAGTGGGGCGAGGACGGCTGCGTCCAGGGCGTGCTGGAGACCGTGGGCCTGCCCTATACCCACTCCGGCGTGCTGGCCTCGGCGCTCGCCATGGACAAGGCCAAGTCCAAGGCCGTGCTGGCGGCGGCGGGCGTGACGGTGCCCGGTGGCGGCCTCTACGACCGCTTCGAGGCGGCCCGCGACCACGTGATGAAGCCGCCCTATGTGGTGAAGCCGAATGCGGAGGGCTCGTCCGTCGGCGTGTTCATCGTCCACGAGGGCGCGAACCGTCCGCCACAGGAGCTTCTCAGCCCCGCCTGGACCTATGGCGATCAGGTGATGATCGAGCCCTATGTCCGCGGCCTGGAACTCGCAGTGGGCGTCATGGCCGGCCGGGCCATGACCGTTACCGAGATCATTCCGCGCACAGGTTTCTATGACTACGAGGCCAAGTACGCGGAAGGGGGCTCGGAGCACATCGTCCCGGCTCGTGTTCCGGATCATATCCTTGAAAAGGCGATGCAATTGTCGGAGTGCGCGCATGCTGCGCTTGGTTGTCGCGGAGTTACCCGCAGCGACCTCCGTTATGACGACGTTAACGACATTCTGGTCCTTCTGGAGGTCAACACCCAGCCCGGCATGACGCCCACTTCGCTCGTTCCCGAGCAGGCGGCCAAGCAGGGCGTGGACTTCGACCGTCTGGTGCTTTGGATCACGGAGGACGCTTATGCCCGCGGCGATGCGGGGGGGATCGCGCGTACAGGCGAAACCCCGGGCCAAAGCGCCCGCTAGCTCCAAGACGTCTTCCCCCCGCTCGCGGGGCGCGAACGCCTACGCCCCCGCCAAGCTGCGCGCCGCCCAAGGCGTAGGCCTCGCGCCGCACCACGCCCTGATGGGCGCGGCCGGCGTCCTCGCAGTCGCCCTGATCGCCACCCTGGCCACGGGGGGGCGCGCCGAGAAGGCCGCGAGCGCCGTCAACGCCGCTATCGGCAGCCAGTTCGCCACCGTGGGCTTCAAGCTGAAGGCCGTTCGCGTCCAGGGCGCCTCCCGGCTCGCCACGGGCGATATCCTCAAGGCGGCGGGCGTCTACAAGGACCAGCCGCTGCTGGGCATGGACCTCGAGGCCCTGCGCCAGCGCGTGAAGTCCGTCGGCTGGGTCAAGGAAGCCCGCGTCGTGCGCCTGCTGCCCGACACCTTGGTCCTGCAGGTCGTCGAGCGCCGCCACCTGGCGGTGTGGCAGCACGCGGGCAAGAGTTATGTGATCGACGACCACGGCCGGGTGATCCCGGAGGCCGACGCGAACCGCTTCGCGGGCCTGCCGTTGATCGTCGGCGAGGGGGCGAACGAGCAAGCCGCCCAGATTCTCGCCGCGGTGTCCCAGCGGCCGCGGCTGATGGAGCGCCTGGAGGCCCTGGTGCGGGTCGATGGTCGGCGCTGGGACCTGAGGATGAAGGACGGCAGCCTGGTGCAGTTGCCGGCCGTGGGGGAGGAGGCCGCCCTGATCCAGCTCGAGCAGCTCGATCAGAAGTCGCGGATCCTGGAATTGGGTTTCGAACGGATCGACCTGCGCGATCCGACGGTGGTGGCGGTTCGCCCGCGCGACGGGGTCCTTCCGGGCCAGCTCGTCGCCAACGGCGCCTGAGGGAGAAGGGGCAGGAGCTTTGGCGAGCAAGGTTGAGACCAGGAAAGAAAACCGCGACGGCCTGAAGGCGGCGCTCACGCGTCAGCCCGTGGTCGCGGCCGTGGATCTCGGCGCGTCGAAGGTGACCTGTTTCATCATGAAGCCGGACGGCGTGCGCAAGACCGACCGCACGCTCACCACCGCCGGCGTGGGCTACGTCCAGTCGCGGGGGGTCCGCGGGGGCGCGATCGTCAATCTCGATGAAGCCTCCGACGCCATCGCCCAGGCGGTGGAACGCGCCGAAAATGTCGCCGGCGTCCAGGTGCAGGGCGTCACGGTGGCCACCGCCGGTGGCCAGCTGACGAGCCATCGCGTGGCCGGCCGCGTTTCGCTGGGCGCGCGGCCGATCGGCGACGCCGACCTCGTGCGCGCCATCCAGGCGGCGCTGGGCCAGATCAAGCTTCCGGGCCGCCGTGCGGCCCATATCCTGCCTGTCGCCTGGGCCGTCGACGGCCAGACCGGCATCCGCGACCCTCGCGCCATGTTCGGCCGCGCGCTGTCGGTCGAACTTCTGGTCGTTTCGGTCTCCGAGGCGGTTTTCCAAACCCTGGGCGCCTGCGTCGAGCGCGCCCACCTGCAGTTCGAAGGCGTGGTCGCCGCGCCGTTCGTCTCCGCCCTCGCAGCGCTGGAAGAGGACGAGATGGACCTGGGCGCGGTCTGCATCGACATGGGCGGCGGGTCCACCTCGGCGGCGGTCTTCTCGGGCGGCAGCCTCGTCCACGTCGAAACCCTTCCCGTGGGCGGACACCACGTGACGGCCGACATCGCGCGCGGCCTGTCGACCTCGGTCGCCGGCGCCGAACGCATCAAGACCCTGCATGGATCGGCCATCGCCTCGGCCAACGAAGATCGCGAGATGATCGAGGCGCCGCCGCGCGGCGACGATCCGGGCGCGGGTCCGGTCATCGCGCCCCGTTCGCTGCTGAAGGGCATCATCGCGCCCCGCGTCGAGGAGACATTGGAACTTCTGCGCGACCGCCTGAAGGCCTCGGGTGCTCCCGTCGAGCCGGGCGCAGGCCTGGTGCTGACCGGCGGGGCGAGCCAGTTGGCCGGCGTGCGTGAAGTCGCCGTGCGCGTGTTCGATCGTCCCGTGCGCCTGGGACGTCCGCGCCGCGTTCCACATCTGGCCGACGCCGCTTCGGGCCCGGCCTTCTGCGCCGCGGCCGGCGTGCTGCACCGCTCGGCCTTCGGTCCGCGCGAGGCGGTCTCCGCCAAGGCCTTGGCTTCGGCCAAGCTGCGTCGCGAGCCGCTGGATCCGGGCGCGAATCCGGTCGCCAAGGTCGCGGCCTGGCTGGCGGAAAACCTCTAGGCGCCGAGGCGCCTGGGCGTCGCGCTCGATCTTTCGCCCCGGCTGCAGTGGATTGTTCCGCAAATCTGTGGACCACTTGCCGGGCTGACTCGCGCCTCGCCCGCGTCCGAAGCGGGTAGGAGGCGCCTGGTCGCTCGTCGCGCGAGGCGAATCCAAGCAACGCTTAGCCCCTCAACAGAAGCAGGGGCTGAATCTCAACAAAATCCACAGGCGATTCAACTTGGACTCAGAAACGACTCAGTTTGCCGCCAAACCTGTTCTTCCAACCTGTTCAAAAGGTTGACCGCAGGCCCTGAGTCAGCATGTCGCAGTTGGCGCACCGTGGTTAACGCGAAGCCTTGTGCATCAACAAAAAAGCTTCGCACCCGCCTCGACGGACCTCCGACTCGCCTTATGCAGTTAACCGCCGATTAACGATGGTAGGCGCTTCCTTAACGCCATCCGTCGCGGGAGCCTGGCGGGCGGGTCGCCGGGGTCCTTTGAAAGACTGACGGAGGACGCGAGAGGTCCCATGGCTATTGCACTTTCCGCGCCGCGCGCGACCGAGTTGAAGCCGCGCATCGTCGTGTTCGGCATTGGCGGCGCGGGTGGAAACGCCGTCAACAACATGATCGAGGCGGGTCTCGAGGGCGTCGAGTTCGTCGTCGCCAACACCGACGCCCAGCAGCTTTCCTTCTCCAAGACCGACCGCCGGATCCAACTCGGCGTGCAGGTGACCCAGGGCCTGGGAGCCGGCGCGCATCCCGAGGTGGGCATGAGCGCGGCCGAGGAGAGCATTCCCGAGATCGGCGAGCATCTCGACGGCGCCCACATGGTGTTCATCACCGCCGGCATGGGCGGCGGCACCGGCACCGGCGCCGCGCCAATCATCGCCAAGTGCGCCCGCGAGCGTGGCATCCTGACGGTCGGTGTGGTGACCAAGCCCTTCCACTTCGAAGGCCG
>CAMFIW010000330.1 GCA_945952355.1 uncultured Phenylobacterium sp.
CCTCCGGCTGGTCCCAGGTGGTGGCGGGCGCCGCGAAACGGGCCTGGCGCGCGACCGCCAGCTCAGGCGTCGCGTCGTTCGGCGGCGCGGGCTCGGATGCCGGCGGCGGCGGCGCGACGGCGGCGGGGAGAGCGGCTTCCAAGGGCTCGCGCCGCAGGCTCTCGACGCGCAGCGCTTCCAGGTCTCGACGCACCGCCTCGAGCCGGCGGCCCTGGTGCGAGAGGCGGTTGGCGAGGTAGGCGACCCACGCGCCCAAGGCGACGATTACGATAAAGACCACCGAGGCCCCCGCCGAAGATCAACCGACGGTAGCTGTGGCGAGGCCATGCGTCTCGCGAATTCTCGGCCGGTCAGTGGCCGGCCACGACGGTGGGCGCGGCCGAGCAGGCGCGGCCGGACTGGAGGTCCTGTTCCAGGACCGGGCGAACCACGCCCGCCCAGATCTGGTATCCGGCCGGGGTCATGTGCAGGCCGTCGGCGACGAAGATGTCCCGCGGCGCGCCCTGGTCGAGCATGGCGGGGACCACGTCGACATAGCGCAGGTCGGTGCGCTCGGCGGCCAGGGCGCGGACGCGGGCGTTGACCTCCGCCTGGAGCGGCATCTGGGAGACGCGCTGGCGCGAGGGCTTGAGCGAGACGAAATAGACCGGCGTGTCGCCGAGGCGTTCGGTCTTCAGCTCCAGGAAGCGGCGGAAATCCGCCACCACCGTCCCGGCCCCGACACCGGCCCACAGGTCGTTCTCGCCGGCGTAGAAGACGATCGCACGCGGGCGGTACGGGGTGACAACCTGGTCGAAATAGTAGTCGACATCGGAAATCCGCGCGCCGCCGAAGCCCCGGTTCAGCACCGGCAGGGGCGCCATGTCGGCCGCCAGGCCATGCCACAGGCGGATCGAGGACGAACCGACGAACAGGAAGCCGCAGGTAGGCGGCGGCGCGGCGGCGTCCAGGGCGGCGAAATGGGCGATCTCCGGCGCGAAGCGCACCGGCGACGGCGGTGGGGCCGGCGGGAGGGGCGCGACCTCAGCGCCCGGCTGGGGCGGACTCGCGGTCTCCTGCGCGCCCGCGCTTTCGAGCGGGGCCAGCAGCGCCAACGCCACGAGCCCTCTGGCCAGCAGATGCTTCAACATGACGTCCCAAACGAATCCCGACGGCGCAAAATAGTGCGACCGACGCGAAACGGAACCCCATCACCGGCCCGACCGCACGTGCGTTCGGCCGGGCCGGCCCGGACGGCGGACGGGGCTGCGCGCCCGCCTGCCCTGGAGCGCGTCGAGGCGCGCGGCGGCCTCGCGGGGGCTTCGGCCGCTCGCCGATCTCACCTCGCCCGGAACGGTCACGCATGATCCATCCGGACTATGTCGCTCGGGCCCGGCATGGCTAGGTGATCGTGGCGACCGCCGCGCCGAGGGCGACCACCAGGTCGGCGGGGGCGAGTTCGGCCTGCAGGCCGCGCTGGCCGGCGTTGACGAACACCCTCGGATGGCCGAGCGCGGCGGCGTCCAGCACCACCGGAGTGGCGCGCCTGCGACCGAAGGGGCTAACGCCGCCCACCTTGTAGCCGGTGATCCGCTCGGCGTCGGCGGGCTTCATCATCTGGGCGGACTTGCCGCCCACGGCGGCGGCGAGGCGCTTCATGGCCACCTCCTGGTCGGACGCCAGGATGGCGCAGACCGGCTTGCCGTCGACCTCGGCCATCAGGGTCTTAAGCACGCGGGCCGGATCGGCGCCGAGGCTCTCGGCGGCCTGTAGCCCGACGCGCGGCGCGTCGGGATCGTAGTCGTAGGCGTGCAGCTCGAAGGCGACGCCGGCGGCCTTCAGAGCGAGGGTGGCGGGGGTGGTCTTGGCCATGGCTCACCCAATAGCCGATTTCGCGCGGGCGCGGACTCGACGCCGCCGGGCGGGGATGCGAGAGGGGGGTCATGAGTTCCTCCCCCCGCCTGGCCGCCGCCCCCGCGAACGGCCCGGCCCTGGTCGCGCCCTGGACCGACACCCTGGAGGCCCGCCGCGAGGCGGAGGCCCAACTCGCGCGCCTGCACGCCGACCTGACCGCCCACGACAGCGCAACCGCCGCCCTGCAGGCCTGGTGCGACCGCATGGGCGGCGGGGTCGCGGCCCCGATTCGGGCGGTGCGCACCCCAGGCGCCGAGGCGGCGAACGGCGCGCAGGCGCGGGAACGCCTGGGGGTCGGGCCGGACGCACCGCTGCGCTATCGCCACGTGCGGCTGATGTGGGGCGATCGGGTGCTGTCGGAGGCCGACAACTGGTATCGGCCCGACTTGCTGACCCTGGCCATGAACCAGGCCCTGGACGAGACGCAGACGCCCTTCGGCGTGGCGGTCCGCTCATTGGGCTATCACCGCGCGACCCTGTCGGCGGAGCGGCTCTGGCGGCCCCTGGAACAGGCGGGGCCAATGCCGGCGGCGGTGTTGCGTTGCGAGGCGGTGCTGTCGCTCGCCGACGGGACCCCGTTCAGCCTGGTGGTCGAGACCTATCGCGACGAGGCGCTGTTCGCGCCCTTGGGGGCCTAGACCCGCTCCGCCACCTCGGCGCGGGCGGCGACCAGGGTCAGGTCGTGCAGGGCCAGGCCCGGCTCGTCTTCCGGCGCCGGATTGAAGCTGACCGTGATGGGCGTGAACGGACGGCGCAGGGGGCGGCGGCGACGCACGGCCACGGCGGGCGCGCCGAGCTCTTCCGGGGTCAGCATGAAGCCCAGGCCGCGGAACCAGGCGCCGACGTCGGGACGCGAGGTCAGGATCGACAGGGCCGGGGCGCCGAGCAGCGGGATCACGATCGGCGAGAAGACGAAGGTCAGGTCCGGCCGGGCCAGCAGGGCCGCGGCGAACACCATGCCGGCGCGCAGCTCCCAGGCGTGGAAGGCGCAGGCCTCGGCCCAGGTGAGCTTGCCGGGTTCGCGCTGCTGGGTCGACCAGCCGGCGTCCTTGCCGGACAGGATCTGGATCACCATGCGGGTGTGGCTGACCATCATGATCGGGGCCATCACCATCGAGGTGAGCATCTCGAGGGCCATGCCCTTGGCGATGGCGAAGCCGCCACCGAAAGCGCGACGCTCGTCGGGACGCGAGGCCACCAAGGTCGCGCCGAGCAGCTTGGGCCCGAACAGCAGAACCCAGGTCAGCACCGTCATGAAAATCAGCGCGTAGCCGTCGTGGCGCGGCAGGACGATGGTCCGCCAGCCGTGCAGGGTGGCGATCTCCTCCAGCTTCGGCGCGGTCTGGAACTGGATCACCAGGCCGGTGAGCAGGGACAGGAACCACAGCGGCGAGGCCAGGTAGGCCATCAGGCCGATGACCATCTGCAGGCGGCTCATCCAGTGCAGGCCGGGCGCGGCCAGGAGCTGGGCATGCTGCATGTTGCCCTGGCACCAGCGGCGATCGCGGCTCATGAAGGTGAGCAGCGACGGCGGGGTCTCCTCGAACGAACCGCCCAGGGCCGCGGTGAGATGCACGCCCCAGCCGCCGCGGCGCAGCAGCGAGGCCTCGACCACGTCGTGGCTCATCACGTGCCCGCCGAACGGCTTGCGGCCCGGCAGGATCGGCAGGCCGCAGCACTCGGCGAAGGCGCGGACCCTGACGATGGCGTTGTGGCCCCAGTAGCTGGCCTCGGAGCCCGACCACCAGGCCAGGCCCGCGGCGGCCACTCGGCCGAACATCCGTACGCCGAACTGCTGGGTGCGCTGGTAGAGGGTCTCGCCGTGGACGATGGTCGGCGTGGTCTGGATCAGCCCGATGTCGGGCTTGCGCTCCATGGCGTCGACCAGGTGCAGGATCGTCTCGCCCGACATGATGCTGTCGGCGTCGAGGATGATCATGTGCGAATAGGCGCCGCCGAAACGCTGCACCCACTCGGAGATGTTGCCGGCCTTGCGCTCGGTGTTCTCGCTGCGGCGACGGTAGTAGGCGCGGCCATGCGAGGTCAGGCGGAAGGTCTGGAACTGGTCCCACTCGTCGTCGGCCACGGCCGCCTTGGTGGTGTCGGACAGCACGAATATGTCGAAAGCCGAGGACGCCCCGAGCTCGGCGATCGAACGCTCGATCTTGGAGAGCCGGCCGAAGGCGGCTTCGGCGTCCTCGTTGTAGAGCGGCATCAGCAGCGCGGTGCGCACCGTCGGGCGGCGCACGGCCGGGCGGAACTGCAGTTCGTCGGCGCCCTCGCGCACCTGCTGCAGGACGAAGCCGGCGAGCGCCGAGCAGAACCAGCAGGAGATGGGGAAGATCAGGGCGCAGAACAGCGACAACGCCAGGACCTCGAGCCCGCTGAACCCGTCCTCGGCATAGATCCGCGCCGGGGTCAGGAAGGCCAGGAACGACAGCAGGAAGGCCCCGCCGAAGATGATGGCGCGACGCAGGGCGATGTTGGCGGGCTGGGTGGACGGCCTGCGCTCGGCGGCTGGCGCGTCGATCGCCTGGCGCGGCATGGCCAACGGCGCCTCGGCGGGCAGCCAGACACGTGGCTCGATCCGGGGTTCGGCAT
>CAMFIW010000331.1 GCA_945952355.1 uncultured Phenylobacterium sp.
GCTTACCCTACCTCCACCTTCGCCAAATGCGGCTTCGGAATCGCCGAGACGAAAGCCCCACCCATCTTGGCCTTGTCCATGGCGAGCTCGGCCCAGGCTTGGGCGAAGCCTTGCGGGCCACCCTTCGCGCCGACGCCGCTGGCCGTAAACGTCACCGCGCGCCCCTTGAGCGCCGTGGTCAGGGCGGCCCAAAGGTCGAGGTCTTCGCTGGGCGTCTCGTCCTCCGCCAGGGCCTGGCCGGCGGCGATCTTCCGCGCCAAGGCCGCGACGGCGGCGTCGCCGAGGTCGATCGCGACGGCGCCGGGCGGCAGGTCCTTCAGCGCCGCGACGAGGCCCGCCAGCGCCATCCGTCGGGGCGTGGTGTTGCGATCCCCGCCCGCCTGGCCCGAGCGCTCACCGGCGATCAGGCGCGCGAACGCCCAGCCCCCGCATTTGAAGGCGGCATGGTGGGCGGATCGGGCCCATAGGCGATGTGGTGCGGGGGTCATGGCGCGGCCTTAGCATCGGCGGGCGGCGCCGCTAAGGTCCCGCCGCTTCGAAGGCCTGAGAGAATCGCCATGCCCGCCACGTCGAACCACACCAGCGTCGAGGACCTGAACCGCGCCAACGAGGGCAAGCTGCCGGGCCATCTGGGCCTGACCATCACCGAGGTGGCCGACGGCCGCGTGGTGGGGCGCATGGCGGTGCGGCCGGACCTGGTGGCCCACACCGGCTACCTCCTGGCCGGCGCGGTGCTGAGCGTCGCCGACATCCTCTGCGCCTACGGGGTCTCGACCTCGTGGCCGGACGGGGCCAACGGCTTCACCACCGCCGAGGTGAAGTGCAACTTCATGGGCACCCTGCGCGAGGGCGCCATGATCTGCACCGCCAGCCTGCTGCACGGCGGGCGCACCACCCAGGTCTGGGACGCCCGCGTCGAGGACGAGGCCACCGGCAAGCTGATGGCCGCCTTCCGCTGCACCCAGATCATCCTCTATCCGCGGGCCTAGGCGACGGGCTCCACCGCCACGATCCGATGCCCCTCGCCCTTGCGTACGACGAGGTCGGCGCCGTCGCGGGCGCGCACGATGTGCTCGCGCAGGTTCTTCAGGTTGATCGCCTGCCAGACCTGGCGTGCGACGCCTAGAGTCCCCTCGCGGCCGAGCGGGCGGAAGCGGGCGTAGAACGAGGTCGGGTCTTGCTCGGCCGCCTCGTAGAGACCCATGAAGCGCTCGATGAACCAGGCCTCCAGCAGGGCCTCGTCGGCGTCGATATAGATCAGCAGGTCCAGTGGGTCGGGCTCGGCGGGGCCGGCCTCGGCGCGGTGGTGCAGGTTCAGGCCCTCGACGATCAGCACGTCGGGCGGCGAGACGGTCTGGGCGAGGGCCGGATCGATGTCGTAGAGCACGTGCGAGTAGATCGGGAAGGTCGCCGGCCCGCCGCGGATGGCGCTCAGGGCCGCGTGCAGGGCGGCCGTGTCATAGCTCGGCGGAAAGCCCTTCTGCTCGAGAATGCCCTCGGCGATCAGCCGCTCGTTGGTCTTCAGGAAGCCGTCGGTGCAGACGATCTCGCAGGTCTGGCCCCGGCCGCGCAGCGCGTCGCGCAGCTGCCCGGCGAAGGTCGACTTGCCGGCCGCCACCGCGCCGGTGATTCCGACCACCAACGGGCCGGCGGCGGGGCGTCGCGCGACAAGGCGCGCGGCGATGGCGTCGATGTGGAGATCGCTCACGAGGGTCCTATTTCCAGAACTGGAAGGCGTGCAGGCCGGCGATGATCGGGCCCTCCGGCAGGCCCAGCGCGTGGGTGACCCCGAAGGCGGCGGCGAAGAAGGCCTGGGCGACCTGGGGTACGAAGAACAGGGCCGCCAGCAAGGCCAGCGGCGCCAGGGGCTCGAACTTCCTGACGGCGCGGCGGAAGGCTTGGGGCAGGAAGGGGCGGATCGCGCCATAGCCGTCGAAGCCCGGGACGGGCAGCAGGTTCAGCACCAGGGCGGTGGCTTGCAGGAAGGCCAGGAAGGCGATGGCGTCGGCCAGCGCGTGTTGGCCGGGCGGCGGCGGGACGAACTCCAGGATCGCAGCTAGGCCCAGAAGCACCAGGAACGTGCCGCCCGGCCCCGCCAGCGAAGCCGCCGAGCGCCAGGCCCGCGTGCGCATCAGGTCGTCGCGCAGGTAGACCGCTCCGCCCGGGAAGCCGATCCCGCCCAGCGCCAGGGCGAGCAGCGGGAAGATGATCGTGGTCTGCAGGTCGGCATAGCGACGCGGGTCGAAATCCAGATAGCCCTTGGTCGCCACGGTATGGTCGCCGCCCCGATAGGCGATGAAGGCGTGGCAGAACTCGTGAACGCCCACCGCCAGCACCCAGCCGAGCGCGACGAAGGCGAAGGTGAGGGGGCCGGTCCACTGCGGCGTCAGGGTGAGGGCGAGGGCGCTCGCCAGCCAGGCGAGCAGGATCCAAGGCGCCGGATTGCCCGCTTTCCGCGCCAGGGAAGGGATTTGCGGTGCGTCGTCCAAGCCGTTCATCCCCTGGCCACCTTGGCGACCTCACTATGGCCACGGAGTCGCGCAACTCAAGGCCGAGCGCGCTCGTGCCGGACGGAGCAATGGCTATCATGGACGCCCTACGCCGCCGCCAGGACCCTGAATGACCGACGTCTTCGTCGCCGAGATCGACGGTCGCGCCCTCATCGCGCTGAACGCCGCGGGGCCCTCGGCCGCGCAGGCGGTGCTGGACGATCCCGCCGTACGCTTCGATCTTCAGTCGTTCCGGCGCGGCGACGGCAAGCCGATCTGGAACGGCGCGGCGCCGCTCAGCCTGCGCGCGGCCCTGCCGCCGGAGCGCTCGCTCTGGGAACGTTCGTTCCGCGAAGCCATCGCCGCCAGCGGCGCGCCCTATGACGCCGCCATCGCCGAGACCTGGATCTGCTGGCTGGTCGCCGTCGCCCAGCGCGTGGACGGCTAGGCCGCCATCGCGGCGCGGATCTGGTCGGCGACCTCCAGGGGGCGACAGCGCCTCAGCGCCTCGTCCAGGCGCACCCACTCGAAGGCGTCGTGCTCGTCCGACAGGATCACGCAGGCGTCCGGCCGGGCCTCGGCCTTGAACACCCGCCAATGGGGGGACCCCGCCTCGGTGAGCCGAAGCGGCAGGACGAGGCCTGTCTCTTCCAGCAGCTCCCTTTGGGCGCACAGACCGACCGGTTCGCTGGGGAGGCGCGCGCCGGCGGGCGGGGTCCAGGTCCAGTCGCCGACGTCGTGGGGCTCGTCGTGGGGCGCTGGACCGGTGTGGGCGCGCCGCAGGATCAGGAGCTCGAGGCCCCCCGGTCCGCGGCGATGGACGACGACGGCGGCGCCGAAGGGCGGCTCCTGGGCCATGGGCTGGCCGTCATAGGTATGGGTGAGCGGCGCGCTCATCAGACGCGCTCCACGATCAGCGGCAGGCCGCCCTGCGGCTTCAGCGTGACGTGGGCGTGCGGGGTCACCGGGTGGCCCATCACCGGGCGGAAGCTGAACCGCGTCAGCCACCGCGACAGCACGATCAGGGCCTCGGCCTGGGCGAAGGCCATGCCGATACAGATCCGCGGCCCGGCGCCGAAGGGGATGAACTGGAACCGGTGGTGCTGCGCCTTGGCCTCGGGATCGAAGTTCTCCGGGTTGAACAGCTCCGGCTGGCTCCAAAGCTTGCGGTGCCGGTGCACCACCCAGGGCCAGACGCTGACCTGGTCGCCTTTCTTCACCCGCTGGCCGCAGATCTCGTCGTCCGCGATCGCCTCGCGGTCCATGCGTGGCACCGGCGGGTAGAGCCGCAGGGTCTCGTCCCAGACCATCTTCAGATAGGGCAGGCGGCCCAGCACCTCGTCGAGCCCGCCGCCGGCGTCCCAGGCGGCCTGCGCCTCCTCGCGCGCCCAGGCTTGCGCCTGGCGGTCGCGGCTCAGCAGATATAGCGCCCAGGCCAGGCCGTTGGCGGTGGTCTCGTGGCCGGCGACGAAGAAGGTCACGGCGTTGTCCAGCGCGAGCTTGGCCGCCTCCTTCGGCTCATACCGCTCGGCGAAGACGTCGAGCAGACGGGTCATGAAGTCGTGGCTGGGGGCGGGCGCGGCCTGTCGCTGCGCGATGAAGCGCGACAGATGGCCGATCACCGCCTTGCGTCCCGCCGCGCCGCGCTTCTGCAGCGGGCTGCGGTCCAACCAGGGCATGCCGAACAGGAAGCCCAGCCGATACTCGCCGGCCGCGGCGACGAGGGCGTCCAGGTGGGCGGAGGAGTCCTCGAACGAGAGACCGGCCTCGCTGGAGAACAGGGCCGCGTCGATGATCTCGAAGGTGGTGCGGGTGGACCAGGCGGCGACGTCGATGTGGTCGTCGTCCCCGCTCGCCCATCGGTCGGCGGTGTGGTCGGCGATCCGCGTGAAGGTCGGCAGGAAGTCGGCGATCGCGGCGGGGGTGAAGGTCTGGGCCATCAGCCGTCTCTGGTCGCGCCACAGGCCGCCCTCGGCGGTCAGCAGCCCCTCGCCGATGG
>CAMFIW010000332.1 GCA_945952355.1 uncultured Phenylobacterium sp.
CAGGACGAACTCGTCGCCGTCGGCGATGGCGCTGGTGATCGAAAAGCGGCCCTGGCTGCCCCAGGAGCCGCGGTAGTGCAGGGTCAGCACGTTCCAGCCGTCGCGGCGGATGGCCTGGGCGAGGTCGAGGTTCTGTTCGTTGCCGGGCAGGCCGTGCAGCAGGATCACCGTCGGGTGCGGGCCCTCGCCCGAGGCCAGGAAGAGGAGGGCGTTCATCTCGCTGCCCTCGGACGGGATCAGCACCTGGGCGTTGCGCGGCGGGTGGGCGGCGTCGGGCGCCGGGTCGGAGACGACGGCGGGAGGGACGCCCTGGGCCAGGGCCGGCGCGGCGGCGGCGAGGCAGAGCGCGGCGACGCCGCCGAGCAAGATCGATCGCATTGTCCGTCTCCTGGGCGATCCTTGGTGCAGGGGCCGATTGCCCGAAAGCCACACCTTGAGCATGAACCTTGCCGTGCGCTTGCGCCGCGCGAAAGGGCTCTCTAGCCTGGAACGCGTTCCGCGAACGGGGTTCGCGGCGATTTTCGGAAACGGACCATGATCGGTCGGAACGGACAGAACTTTATGCGGACCGGGCTTTACCCGTGCGCCTCCGCATGCCCGTCCGCCAAGCCACCGATCCCGACAGCCCCTTCCGAGCGCCGCCATGACCACCCCCGCCATCACCGTTCGCCAACTCCGCAAGACCTATAGCTACGGCCGCCGCGCGCCGGGCTGGCGCGGGATCCTGTCTTCCGAAACCGTGACCCTCGACGCCGTGGCCGGCGTCGACTTCGAGGTCGCGCGCGGCGAGCGGGTGGCGATCATCGGGCCGAACGGGGCGGGCAAATCGACGACGCTGAAGATGCTGTCGGGCGTGCTGGAGCCGACCGGCGGCAGCGCCGAGGTGCTCGGCCTGACACCCTGGCGGGCGCGGCAGGCGCTGGCCTACCGGATCGGGGTCGTGTTCGGGCAGCGCTCGCAGCTGTGGGCCGAGCTGCCGGCGCGGGACTCGTTCCGCCTGCTGCGGCGGGTCTACGACCAGGAGGCGGCGAGCTTCGAGCGGCGGTTGGGCGAACTGACCGAGCGGTTCGGGCTGGCCGAGATCCTCAATCAGCCGGTGGGACGCATGTCGCTCGGCCAGCGGATGCGCTGCGAGATCACCGCCAGCCTGTTGCACGGGCCGGAGCTGCTGTTTCTGGACGAGCCGACCATCGGGCTGGACGTGACCGCCAAGGCCGCGATCCGCGATTTCGTACGCGACCACGCCCGCGATCACGGCCAGACCGTGCTGTTGACCAGCCACGACACCCGCGACATCGAGCTGGTCTGCGAGCGGGTGATCGTCGTCAATCGGGGGCGGATCGTGGTCGACCAGCCGACGGACCAACTGCGCAAGCGGTTCCTGGGTCGAAAGGTGATCACCCTGCAGTCGGCGGGCGCCGCGATCGCGGTGGACCTGCCCGGCGTGACGACGCGGCCATCGCAGGCGCACACGACCATCCTCGAGGTGGATACGCGACAGGTGCGCGTGGAGCAGGTGATCGCCGCGGCCCTGGCGGCTGGCGGTATCGAGGACGTGACGATCGAAGACCCTCCGATGGAGGAGGTGATCCATGACATCTACGCCGCTGTCGGTTGAGGCCGTGCGGGCGCCGTCGTTCGCTCGGACGCTCGCGGCCATGGGCGCAGCCCTGCGCGTCGGCGTGGGCCAGACCGCCGCCGCCTGGCCCGTGCTGGGCGGGCGCTGCCTGTTCTACGCCCTGATCATGGTGGTGCTGAGCGCACTGTGGGACCGCGTGGCGGCCGAGCGCGTGGCCGGCGCCATCGCCGTGCCTGGCGACCTGGCGGTCTATGTGGGGGTGACGGAGTGGATCACGCTCTCGATCCCGGCCCTGCACCTGAAGCTGGAGGACGAGATCCGCGGGGGCCTGCTGGAACCGCACCTGCTGCGGCCCAAGCCCTATTTCGCGCTGGCCTTCGCGCAGGGGTTCGGCGCGGCCCTGGTGCGGCTGGCGGCGCTCGGCGTGACGGGATTGGTCCTGCTGGAGGTCTCGGGACGCGCCGCTCCGCCGCCCTCGGCGCTGGGGTTCATCCTGGTGCTGGGCCTGCTGGGCGTGGCCTGCGGCATGCTGCTCTACGCGCTGGCGGGCCTGATGGCGTTCTGGGCGCGACGCACCCTGCCGTTCCAGCTGGTGATCCAGAAGCTGATGTTCCTGATGGGCGGGCTGTTCGCGCCGGTGAGCCTCTACCCGGGCTGGCTGCGGCAGGCGAGCGAGGCCAGCCCCTTCGCCGCCCACCTCTATTGGGCGGGCGCCCAGGCGATCGCGCCCTCGGCGGCGATGTTCGCGCGCGGGCTCGCCTGGCAGGTCGCCTGGATCGTGCTGCTGACCCTGGCCTGCCTGGCGCTCTGGCGCGCGGGTCTGGCCAAGGTGCTCCGGCGGGGAGGTGTTTGATGCGCTTGGTCCGGCTCTATTTCGAGGAGGTGGCGGCGGCGATCCGCTGCGCCTTCGCCGACCGCGCCAATTTCGCGATCCAGGTCGGGGGCATGCTGCTGAACAACGGGGTGTTCCTGGCGCTTTGGTGGATGTTCTTCGCGGGCTTCCGCAGCGTGGGCGGCTGGGGGCTGGCCGACATGGCGCTGATGCTGGGGCTGATGATGACCCTGTTCGGTCTGTGCGGGGTGCTGCTGGGCGGCTATCGCGACCTGGCGGCCACCATCCTGCGCGGCGAGATCGATGCGATCCTGACCCAGCCGACCGGCGTGCTGCCGCGGCTGCTGGCGCGGGAGAGCTCGGCGACCGCGTGGGGAGACATCGTCGGCGGGCTCGTGGTCCTGACACTGTTCGCCCATCTGGGCTGGCGGGACTTGCCGGCGGTCGCGCTGGCGCTCGTCTGCGGCATGGCGGTCTTCGCCTCGGCGGGGATCGCCTTTGCGAGCCTGGCCTTCTGGGCCGCGGGGGCGCGGAGCTTCGCGCGCGACCTGACCGACTTCACCCTGCTGTTCTCCAGCTATCCGGGCTCGATCTATCGCGGGGCGGTCAAGGTGGTGGCGTTCACCGTCCTGCCGGCGGGCTTCGTGGTCATGCTGCCGGTGAAGCTCGTGCGGGCGCCCGGCTGGGAGTCGGCTGGGCTCGTCGTGCTGGGCGCGGCGCTCTACATGGCGCTCGCCTGCGGCCTCTTCGACCTGGGGCTCCGGCGATACCGGCGCGGGGCCTCGTCGGCGGGCTAGGCGGCGTTGGCGGCCTCGATCATGCCGACGCGCATCAGTTCCAGGGCGGTCTCCAGGCACTTCAGCCGGACCTTGGCGCGCCCGAGCTCTCCGAACCGCGCGACCCGGTGCAGGGTCGGGCGGCCTCGCCGGGCGCAGGCGAAATGGACGAGGCCGCCGACCTCGTCCGCCGCCGCGCCGCTCTCAGTGAAGCCGGTGATCGAAATCGCGACGTCGGCGCGCGAGCGGGCGAGGGCGCCTTCGGCCATGGCGCGAGCCACGGGCTCGGACACAGGCCCCGACCGCCCGACCAGCGGCGCGGGCACGCCCAGCAGCTCTGTCTTCGCCTCGTTTGATGTGGCGACGAAGCCGCGTTCGAACAGGTGAGCGCCGCCCGGAACGTCGGTCAGCAGGGACGCGAGCAGGCCGCCGGTGCAGCTCTCGGCCGTGGCGAGCGAGAAGCCGCGGTCGCTGGCGTCGCGCAGCACCCGATGGGCGAGGTCGTCCAGAGGCGGCGGCAGGGCGGGGTCGAGGGCTTCGGCCATGGGGCTCCCTTGGGGGCGGGGGCTCGCCGGCGGGCGGTCGCAGGCGAAGAGTTGAACTCCGGTCGACGTTTGCGTGTCAGCGGACAAGGATTCGCGCCTGGCGATCAACGCCCGACGCCGCCGATCGTTGCGGACGGCGTCGGCAGGGTCGCCCACGGGCGGGTTCGGCGCTTGATTTTGCGCTCGAACCTCGTTGGTTAGGCTGATGAACGGAAAGCCGAGGATCACGGTGGCCGGGGCGGGCGCGCTCGGCCTGACGGCGGCGCTCCGGCTGGCCGAGGCCGGATGCGAGGTGGCGGTGTTCGATCCGGCGCCGCTGGGCGACAACGCGTCCGGCGTGGCGGCGGGGATGCTGGCGCCGGCCTTCGAGGCTGTGCTGGACCCGCTGGCGGCCGTCCACCTGGACCTGATGATCGCGGCGCGCGACCAGTGGCCGGCCCTCGAGGCGCGGCTGGGCGTGGCGGTGGATCGCTCCGGCGCGGTGGCGGTTGGCCGACCAGACTTCGTGGGGCGCGCCGATCAGGGGCTCAGGGGGCTCGGCCTGCATCCGACCGGACTGTCGCGTCGCGCCTTGGCGGGCCTGGCTCCGGATCTGGCCGCCGAGCTGTGCGAAGGCGTGATGACCCGCGAGGACTGGCGGATCGAGCCCGTGGCGGTGCTGGCGGCGCCGCGTGCGGCCGCCCACGCGGCAGGCGCCGTGTTCCATGCGCGGGCGGCGACCGGGTTCGAAGGCGCCGAGCGCTTGGTGAT
>CAMFIW010000333.1 GCA_945952355.1 uncultured Phenylobacterium sp.
AGTGGCCGTAGCGCTCGACCTCGTCACGCAGCGGACGGATCATCTGCGAGTGGCACAGATAGCAGCCCTCGCGCAGGTAGATGTCGCGGCCAGCGAGTTCCAGCGGCGTATAGGGACGCATCCCGTCCACCTTCTCGACCGTGCTCTCCAAGTAGAAGAGAGGCGAAATCTCCACGAGGCCGCCGATCGAGACGACGACGACGATGCCCAGCACCAACCAGAGGGAGTGGCGTTCGAACTTGGCGTGATTTTTCCACATGGCCGCCCCCTATTCCGCAGCCGAGAGGGCGGGCGTGGCGTTCGGCCCCAGCGTCTGCACGCTCAGGCTCGGCGACCGAATGGTCCGCCAGACGTTGTAGGACATGATCAAGGTTCCGGAGAGGTACAGGAGGCCTCCCAGCATCCGGACGACGTTCTCGACATGCTTGGCCGAGACGGTCTCGATGAAGCTGTAGGCGAGGAAGCCTTGGGGCGTGTATTCGCGCCACATCAGGCCTTCCATGATGCCCGACACCCAGATCGAGGTGATGTAGAGCAGCAGGCCGGTGGTGGAGATCCAGAAGTGCCACTCGATGAGGGCGTTGGAGAACATCCCCTTCTTCTTCCAGAGCCAAGGCACCAGGCAGTAGATCGCGCCGAAGCTGATGAAGCCGACCCAGCCCAAGGCGCCTGAATGCACGTGGCCGATGGTCCAGTCGGTGTAGTGACTGAGCGAGTTGACCTCGCGCAGGCTCATCAGCGGTCCTTCGAAGGTGGCCATGCCGTAGAAGGCAAGCGAAGCCACCATGAAGCGGATCACCGGATCGGTGCGAATCTTGTCCCACGCGCCCGAGAGGGTCATGAGGCCGTTGATCATCCCGCCCCAGGACGGCATCCACAGCATGACCGAG
Source organism: uncultured Phenylobacterium sp. (assembly GCA_945952355.1). Lineage (GTDB taxonomy): Bacteria > Pseudomonadota > Alphaproteobacteria > Caulobacterales > Caulobacteraceae > Phenylobacterium. The sequence continues at coordinate 891 of CAMFIW010000333.1, forward strand.
AAGGTGGCGCCGAGGGTCTGGGTCCACTGCGGCAGGGCCGTGTAGTGGAGATGGTGCGGGCCCGCCCAGATGTAGATGAAGATCAGCGACCAGAAGTGGACGATGGAAAGGCGGTACGAATAGACCGGCCGCTCCGCCCGCTTCGGGACGAAGTAGTACATCATGCCCAGGAAACCGGCGGTCAGGAAGAAGCCCACCGCGTTGTGGCCGTACCACCACTCGACCAGAGCGTCCTGGACGCCGGCATAGACCGAGTAGCTGCGGTGGTTCAACAGTCCCACCGGGACGGCGGCGTTGTTGACGAGGTGGAGAACCGCGATGGTGACGATGAAAGCCAGGTAGAACCAGTTGGCCACGTAGATGTGGGGTTCTTTGCGCTTCCAGATCGTGCCCAGGAAAACGAGCAGGTAGGCGACCCAGACCACGGTGAGCCAGATGTCGGTGTACCACTCTGGTTCGGCGTACTCCTTCGACTGGGTGATCCCGGCCGCGTAGCCGGTCACCGCCAGGATCAGGAAGAACTGATAACCCCAGAACACGAACCAGGGGGCGATACCGCCGGCCAGGCGCGCCTTGCAGGTGCGTTGAACGACCCAGAAGGACGTCGCGATCAAGGCGTTGCCGCCAAAGGCGAAGATCACCCCCGACGTATGGATCGGCCGCAGTCGGCCGAAGTTCAGCCAGCCCGCCTCCGGGAAATAGAAGATGCGGGGCCAGGCGAGTTGGGCGGCGATCAGGACGCCCACCAGCATGCCGACGACGGCCCAGAACATGGTGGCGATCACGCCTGCGCGGATCACACCGTCCTCGTAGCGGTGGGGGTCCGCCACGTACTTATTGTCGGCGACCACGATGGTCATGGCCGCGGCCGCCAGGACCGCGGCGGCCAGAGTGATCCAGCAGTGGAACCGAAACAGCGGATCCGTGCTGTAGGCCGCGCCGGACAGCGCCGCGAGGGCCGCGAGCCCCGTAAACAGGTAGAGCAGGATAACGTCGAAGGAGACGCCCTCCCGACGAATTGTGACCTGAGACATGATTCCCCGACCGATGGCTGAACGCGGTCGTGTTCTGAGGCGAGGCCGACGGTTCGGCCTTGACCTAGATCAACGCTCGCTCCGCGTGCGGGCGCGACAAGTGCGGACCGTCAGAGGAGTCCCTCCATGCCGCACATCGCTCCGGCCCTGGTCCTGGCCCGGTCCTTCCAGCATCTGGCCTTCGGATCCGCCGCCATGGCCGCGCCGGTCGCCGTCATCGCCGGCCGCCACCTGGAACTGACGGCGCGGTATGGGTCGATCTGCGGTTTACCCTATGGCGGTCACTGCTGGGCCTGCTACGCGGCCGCCGGCCTCGCCGGGGCCGCCGCCCTGAGCTGGGCGATCTCCGTACGGCTCGCGTCGCTGGCGCACGTCCGCGCCTGAACATCGAGCTCGGAGACCTGCGCCGCGTGTCCGCCCTCAATCCGCGCCTCGCCCCACGCCGCGCGTGGTGTGCGCTCGCCCTGGCTGGAACGGTCGCCGCCACGGCCGCCCAAGCCGAAACGCCGCGATCGCCGGACCATCGCATCGAGCTCGGCCATCGGCTGGCCGTCCGCGACTGCTCGTCCTGCCACGCCATCGGGTCGGAGGGGACCAGTCCCGACCGCAGGGCCCCGCCCTTTCGGACCTTGAGTGGCCGCTATGTCGAGCTGACGCTCATGCAGACGCTCACGGATATCGCGGAGACCGGGCACTACGACATGCCGCCAATCCCCGTGCACACGCCCAACGTCCGCGCGATCGTGGCCTATATCAACAGCCTGCCGCCGGAAGAGCCCAGCCGCCCGCAGCGGCCGTAAAGCCGGCGGCGCCTAGCCGGCCGCGGCTGAGAGCGGCGCGCCGTCGCGCCAGGCCCGCATTCGACCGCCGTGACGTGACAGCTCCAGGCGGGCGATAGCTCTCAGATGGACCTCGTCCGGCCCGTCTGCGATGCGGAGCGCCCGCATGCCCGCATAGGCCCGCGCGAGCCCGAAGTCCTCGGACAGGCCGGCCCCGCCGTGCGCCTGCATGGCGTCGTCCAGCACCTTCAGCGCGGTTCTCGGCGCGGCCACCTTGATCATGGCGATCTCGAGTTGGGCGGTCTTGTTTCCCACCTTGTCCATCATGTCGGCCGCCTTCAGGCACATCAGGCGCGTCATCTCGATGTCGAGCCTGGCCTCGCCGATGCGTTGCTCCCATACCGACTGGTCCGCGAGTCGCTTGCCGAAGGCGACCCGGGACGTGAGGCGCTCGACCATTTTCTCCAGCGCCACCTCGGCGGCGCCCAGGGTGCGCATGCAATGATGGATCCGCCCCGGACCCAACCGGCCCTGCGCGATCTCAAAGCCGCGGCCTTCGCCCAGGATCAGGTTCTCCCGTGGCACGCGCACATCGCGCAGGACCACCTCGGCATGGCCGTGGGGCGCATCGTCATAGCCGAAGACGGGCAACATCCGCACGATCTCCAGCCCGGGGCTGTCGGTGGGGACCAGGATCTGGGACTGCTGGGCGTGCCGCGCGCCGTCGGGATCGGTCTTGCCCATCAGGATGGCGACCTTGCAGCGCGGGTCCCCGAGGCCCGACGACCACCATTTCCGGCCATTGATCACATAGTGGTCGCCGTCCTCGCGGATGGAGGTCTGTATGTTGGTGGCATCCGAGGAAGCCACGTCCGGCTCGGTCATCAGGAAAGCGGAGCGGATCTCGCCCGCCATCAACGGAACCAGCCATTTCGCCTTCTGTGCAGGCGATCCGTATTGGCGCAACACCTCCATGTTGCCGGTGTCGGGTGCGGAACAGTTGAACACCTCGGAGGCGAAGCCGACGCGACCCATCTCCTCGGCGCACAAAGCGTATTCCAGGTTTGAAAGGCCAGGGCCGGCGGTGGCGGGATCCTCGTCCTCGCCAGGCGTCAGGAACAGGTTCCAGAGGCCTTCGACATAGGCTCTCGCCTTGAGCCGTTCGATCACTGGGTTCACCTGCCAGCGGGCGACGCCCTGGGCGGCCATGTGGCGCTCGTAGGCGGGGATGGCGGGATAGACCTGCGCGGCCATGAAGGCCCGAACCCGGTCGCGCCAGTGGGTCTCGCGCTCGCTCAGTCCAAAGTCCATGGGGAGCCCTCCGTCGCCATTTCCATATGCGCGGCCGCCATTGGCGGAATTGACCTGAATCAAGCCGCGGCGAGATCGCACGCGGCGCGTGGCTCGGGACGACGAAAAGACCCCGCGCGGGGGGCGCGCGGGGCCAGGTCAAGTCAAGGATAGGACGTTCGTTCAGGCTGCGATCACCTCCTTTCCACGCATCAACGGCGCTTCGAGGCTGGCCCAATCGATCTGGCCGTCGTGCTTCAGGTTCTCGAACTGCAGGACCCCAAGGCTCTCGAACTTCGGCCTGATCCGATCGGTCAGCAGCCCGATCCGCTTCAGGTTCGGGATCATCCGTTCGAACAGGAAAGTGCGGAACGCCCGCCCGCCCTGGGTCGCATTGTTGATCTCGATCGCCTCGGCCTCGGTGAACCCGAATTCCTGGGCTACGTTGGTGGAGACCAGCCGGT
>CAMFIW010000334.1 GCA_945952355.1 uncultured Phenylobacterium sp.
ACAGCGAGGCGCAGGCCGCCAACCTGCCGGACCGTCCGATTTCGCCGCATCCGAACCGCGTCACGGCGCAGGGCCTGGCGGCGCTGGACACCGCCCTGGCGGAGGCGCGCGCGGCCTACGCGGCCGCCCAGGCGGCCGGCGAGATCAATGCCGACCGCACGGCCATGGCGCGGGCGACCCGCGACCTGCGCTACTATTCCGCCCGACGCGCCAGCGCCCAGCTGATCGAGACCCCGGCGGACGCTGACAAGGTGGTGTTCGGCGGCGCGGTGACCTTCGAGCGCGCGGACGGCCGCCGCTCGACCTTCCGCATCGTCGGCGAGGACGAGGCCGACCCGAACCAGGGCGCGGTCTCCTATGTCTCGCCCTTGGCCCGCGCCCTTCTGGGCAAGCGGGTGGGCGAAACCGCGATGGTCGCGGGCTCCGAGGTCGAGGTCCTGGCGCTCGGCTGAGGCCGGAACTGCGCCGCTTGCCGCAAGGTTTGACTCCCGAGGGGCCAACCCCGGAGTAAGCCATGGACATCGACATGCACGACCACGCCGCCGTTGAACGGCGCCTGTGGGAGGAGATCGAGAAGCATTCCGTCGGCATGCTGGGCATGACCGACGACACCACCCACCACGCTCAGCCGATGACCGCCTTCGTCGAGCCGCGCGCTCGGCAGCTGTGGTTCTTCGTCGGCGCGGAGACCGCGCTCGCCCACGACATCGTCGAGGGCCGTTCCGGCATGTTCGTCTTCCAGCGCGACGACATCCAGGCCTGCATCAGCGGCGACCTGCACATCCACTACGATCGGGCGCGGATCGACCGCTACTGGAACGCCGTCGTGGCCGCCTGGTGGCCGGGCGGCAAGGACGATCCCAGCCTCACCCTGATCCGCATGGACTGCGACGAGGCCCAGGTCTGGCTCGCCCGCTCGGGTCCCGCCCGCTTCGCCTGGGAGATCGCCAAGGCCAACGCCACGCGGCACGCGCCGGACCTCGGCGGCCACGCGAGCTTGCGGTTCCACTGAACGGAGATTTATCCCCAGGTCGGAACTAAGTCGACTATCCGACATTGTTGAAGGCCTGGCAGGTCACCAGCCCCCGAGCCGCAAGGCCTGGGGGCATTTTCGTTTCGCCGAGACTGTGACCGTCTTGTGTCGAGTACTCGACGGCGCAGCGCGAACACCCTCGATAACTTGCAACCGTTGCCGCACGGCGACGTTTCGATTCCCCATGCAAAGCCCCCTGTTAACGGTGCAGAATCGCCTCTTGGCCGCGCTTCCCGCGGAGGATTTCGGCCTCGTGGCGCCCCACCTTGTCCAGATGGACCTGGATCGCGGCCGCCTGCTCTACGACCCAGGCGACCGGATCGACGCGGTCTACTTCCCGCACGACGGCGTCATCTCGATGATGACCCTGATGGAAAGCGGCGCGGCGATCGAAAGCGCCGTGATCGGCCGCGAAGGCGCGCTCGGACTTGCGGCCGCCGTGGCCCCGCGTCAGTCGCTGTCGCGCGCCATCGTCCAGACGCCCTGCCGCTGCTCGCGGATCAGCGTGCCGCACCTGCATGAAGCCTGGAAGCGCAGCGCGACCCTGCGCGAGCTGACCGACCGGCACGCCGAAGCCCTGTTCGGCAACGCCATCCAGCTCGTCGGCTGCAACGCCCTGCACTCGGTCGAGGCTCGCTTCTGCCGCTGGCTGCTGTCATGCCACGACCGGATCACCACCGATACGGTCGCCCTGACCCAAGAATTCCTGGCCGACATGCTGGGCGTCCAGAGGACCACCGTCACGGCGGCGGCGCGGACCCTGCAGGACAAGCGGATCATCCGCTATCGCCGTGGCGTGGTCGACATCGTCAACCGTCCAGCGCTCGAGGCCCTGGCCTGCGAATGCTATCATGTGGTGCGCAACACCTACGATCGGCTGCTGCCGTCGGGCGCCGCGCCGCGCGCGGGCGGCGGCTAGATCTGGAACACCAGCCGGGCGACCACGCCCGGGCTGGGGGTGAGGCTGAACTCGCCGCGCACCTGGGCGGCCAGGCTGCGGACGAACCACAGGCCGAAGCGCTCGCGACCAGCGCTCGACTGCGGATCGAACCCCACGCCGTCATCGGTGACCAGCAACTCACAGCGGCCATCCGGGAGGCGGGCGAGGCGCACCTCGACCCGGCCCGGCCGGTCCTCGCCAAAGCCATGCGACAGAGCGTTGCCGATCAGTTCCTGAGTGATCATGGCCAGCGTCGAAGCCGCCGAGTCCGGCGTCACCAGCGGCTCCACCGCGAGGACCAGCTCGGCCGTCCGCGTGGCGTGACGGCGACGCCAGACCGGGGCCATCTCGCCCAGATAGGCGGCGAAGTCGACGCCATCTCCCTTGCGATGCCGCTCCAGCGCCCCGAGCGATCCGATGGCGTCGGCCATCCAGGCGAGTTGCCGCCGCGTCTCCGGTTCGGCGGCGCGCTGGCTGCGCATCCGCGCGAGCGCCGACAGCAACTGGAAGGTGTTCGCCACGCGATGGCGAATCTCCGACGTCGCTGCCGCTACGTCGCTCTGCTTGCGGTCCTCACTCATTCCCCAGGCGCCCCAGTACCCGCTGCCGCTTGAATAATAACGGCCGGACGGACCCTGTCCGTCTCTTTCATGACAGATATCGCAGGAATTCGCCGCGCGCTTGCGCAAAGTGCGCCGTCCGCTATGCAGCATCGTCGCAGGTGGAATTCAGATATCAGCGATACGCGGACCACCGATTGCCATCCGAGCCGGCCGATACGCCCTGCGGGGTCTAAAGGTCGCGACGGCTCCTGACGCGCGCGATCCGAATATTTCCGGTCGGAGTCGCGAGCGTCGGCCGGGCCGGTTCCCGCGCCAAGCGAAAAGGCGCCCCGCGCCTGATCCAGCGCCGGCCCGCCAAGGCCGAAGCCCAGGGAATGGAGCTGATTTTTCCCTACTCTCACCTCGCTCGCTCGTTGCGGCGCCTCGCCGAGGCGGGCCGGCGCGCAGCGGGCTCATCCGTCGTTCTCTCGGTCTCGCCGTCGCATCTCGGCGCGGTTGGCTTTGCTGATCGCGATCCACCGTCGGCGGTGCGCCTCGCGGGCTACCGGATCCTCCTTGCGCTCCAGATGGGCGAGTTCGCGCTGCAGCTTGACCCAACCCTTCCAGCGCGCCTCGTCGAGCCGCCCCTCCTCCACGGCGAGCCGCACGGCGCAGCCCGGCTCGCCGCGATGGCCGCAATTGCGGTAGCGGCACTCCGCCGCAAGGTCGCCGATCTGCCGCTCGAGGTCGCCGAAAGTCGCCTCCAGTCCCGCCTCGGCGTCCCAGAGGCCGAGTTCTCTCATGCCGGGCGTGTCCAACAGCAAGGCGCCGGAGGGCAGCAGCACCAGCTCGCGATGGGTGGTGGTGTGGCGGCCTCGGGCGTCGTGCGCGCGGATCGCCGCCGTGACCATCAGGTCGCGGCCCGCGAGCGCATTGACCAGGGTGGACTTGCCGACGCCGGAACTGCCCAGCAGCACCGCCGTCTCGCCCGCCCGAAGCCGGCCCGACAGCTCCACCAGCCCTTCGCCGCTCAGGGCCGAGACAGCATGGACCTCCGCCCCGATGGCGATGGCCTCGACCTGCGCCACCGCGTCAAGGACGTCGTCGCTGGCGTCGGCCTTGGTGAGCACCACGACCGGCTGGGCGCCGCTCTCCCAGGCCACGGCGAGATAGCGTTCCAGCCGCCGAGGGTTCAGGTCGGCGTTCAGAGACATGACCAGGAACGCCAGATCGACATTGGCCGCCACCGCCTGGGCCGTCGGCTGGCCGGGCCCGGCCGCCTTGCGCACGAAGAGACTTCGGCGCGGCAGCAGCGCGTGGATGGTCGCCGCCCCCTCCTCCGGTCTTGTCGCGCAGGCCACCCAGTCGCCTGTCACCGGATAGCCGGCCTCGCCCGCCTCATGCGCGAAGCGGCCGGAGACCTCGGCGGAGAGTTCGCCGGCCTCGGTGGCCAGGCGATAGAGGCCGCGCTGCTGCACGACCACGCGGCCGGGCGCGAGCCCACGCGCCGCGAAGGGTTCGAATTGCTGCCGGAGACGTTCGCTCCAGCCATAGGATTGGATCACTTGATCTGTCCGTCATGCGGGGAATGGGATCGCCCGCCGACAGGTCAGAAATGGGGTATCAGGATACCCGGTCGGCGGCGCGAGCGAAGGGGGCGAGGTTGCGAACAGTCATTGGCCTACCCTCCTTTCCATGCGTGCCGAGGATGATCGAAGGCTAGGCGCGCGTCTCGAAGGGGTCAAGGCGGGGACAGGAACCATGTCCGCGACCCGGCATTCCGCACCCCAGACAGCCTTTCGAGGAGAAACGAGATGCCTGTTTCGAAGACCCTGCTGCGCAACGCCCTGCTGGGCGCCGTGGTCGCCGGTGGCGCGCTGACGCTCAGCGCCGGCGCCGCATCGGCCGACGTGGTCTGCAACCGCTTCGGCGAC
>CAMFIW010000335.1 GCA_945952355.1 uncultured Phenylobacterium sp.
CGCATCTGCTTTGGGAGCAGAGGGTCGCGAGTTCGAATCCCGCCGCCCCGACCATCGCCGGAGACGAACCTTGAGGAACCGCATGCTCGCGCGCATCTATCGTCCGGCCAAGAACGCCATGCAATCGGGCAAGGGCAAGACCAGGGACTGGGTGCTCGAGTTCGAACCGGCCTCGGCGCGCCGCTCGGACCCGCTGATGGGCTGGACCCAGACGACGGACATGGACGGCCAGGTGCGCCTCAGCTTCGAGACCAGCGACGAGGCGGTCGCCTACGCCCAGAAGCACGGCATCGCGTTCCAGATTTTCGATCCGAAGCCCGCCAAGCGGATCATCAAGGCCTATGCCGACAACTTCGCCTTCGGCCGCAAGCAGCCCTGGACGCACTGAGGGCGGTCCGCCGCTTGCCCGAACGGGCCAGAGCCCCTAGGCCTTGGTCGAGCTTCGCGCCCGTAGCTCAACCGGATAGAGCATCCGCCTTCTAAGCGGACGGTTGCAGGTTCGAGTCCTGCCGGGCGCGCCATCCTGCTTCGCGCCGAGCGCTTCGCAGGATGGGGCCCGCGCGCAGCCCTTAGGCGCGCGCCATGTTGATCACGTGCTGTTGGGTGAATTCGGCGAGGCCTTCTTCGCCGAGTTCGTTGCCGATGCCGGAGAGCTTGGCGCCGCCGAACGGGATGTTGGGGGCGAGGTCGGCGTGCTTGTTGATCCAGACCGTGCCGGTGTCCATGCGGCCGGCCAGGTCCATGGCCTTGTCGAGGTCCTTGGACCAGATCGAGCCGCCCAGCCCGTAGGACGAGGCGTTGGCGCGGGCCAGCGCGTCCTCGCCGTCCTTGATCTTGATGACCGGCAGGACCGGGCCGAACTGCTCTTCGTCGACCAGGCGCGCGCCGTCCGTGATGTCGCGGACGATGGTGGGCTGGATGAAGTAGCCCTTCTCGGTGGCGCGGGCGCCGCCGGCGATCACCTTGCCGTCGGCCTTGGCGCTCTCGATGTAGCCCAGCACCTTCTCGAACTGGGCCTTGTTCTGCAGCGGGCCCATGGTGACGCCCTGCTGCAAGCCGTCGCCGACCACGGCGGCGTCCGCCAGCTTGGCCAGCTCGTCGCACATGGCGTCGTAGATGCTCTCATGGACATAGGCGCGCTTGATGGCGATGCAGACCTGGCCCGAGTTCTGGAAGGCGCCGGCGAAGATCTTGGGCGCGGTTTCCTTCGGGTCGTTGCCGTCGAGCACGATGGCCGCGTCATTGCCGCCAAGTTCGAGGGTGACGCGCTTCAACGCTTCGGCGGCGCCCGCCATCACCTTCTTGCCGGTCTCGGTGGAGCCGGTGAAGGAGACCTTGCGGATGTCCGGGTGGGCGGTGATGGCGCCGCCCAGGTCGTTGGCGTCGGCGATGACGTTCAGCACCCCCGGCGGCAGGATGTCCTTGACCAGCTCGGCGATGCGCAGGGTCGAGAGCGGCGTGGTGGCGGCGGGCTTCAGGACCACGGTGTTGCCGGCCAGCAGGGCGGCGGGGACCTTGAAGGCCATCAGGATGAGCGGGAAGTTCCAGGGCACGATCGCGCCGACCACGCCCAGCGGGCGGCGGCGAGAGACGACCTTGCGGGCCTCGGTGTCCTCGATGACCTTTTCCTTCAGGTCGAGGGTCGAGAAGTAGCGGAAGAAGGCGGCGGCGCCGAAGACCTCGCCCATGGCGTCCTGCAGCGGCTTGCCCTGTTCCTGGGTGAGCGTGCGGGCCAGGTTCTGCAGATCGTTCTGGATCGCGTCGGCCATGGCCAGCAGGGCCTTGCGCCGCTCGTCGATCGGGGTCGCGGACCAGCCCGGGAAGGCCTTCTTGGCGGCCGCCACCGCCTGGTCGAGCTGGGCCTTCGAGGCGCGCGGGCACTCGGCGAGCACCTCCTCGTTCGCCGGGTTCAGCACCGACATGGTGGAGTCGCCGTCGACCAGCTGGCCGTCGATGAGAAGCTTGTACTGGCCCATGGGGTCCTCCCGTTCGTTGTGACCAGGAACATGTGATCCTGACGTAGCGCCAATCAAGTGTGCGGCCTTGAGTTCGCGGGCGGCGCGCACGAAAGTCGCCGCCTTCCTGTGAAGCTCTGTGAGGTCGCTTTGTCCCGTTTTCCGCTCGCGCTCGCCCTGACCACGACCTTGGCCACGGCCATGATCGCCTCGACCGCGCACGCCGCGGGCCTCTCGGGGCCGGAAAGGAAGATGGTGGCGACCGTGGAGGCGGAGAACGGCCGCCAGCTCGCGCTGCTGGAAAAGATGGTCAACATCAACTCGGGCACCATGAACTTCGAAGGCGTGAAGCAGGTCGGCGACGTGCTGCGCGCCGAGTTGGAGCCGCTGGGCTTCAAGGTGGAGTGGGTCCCGATGGCGGCGGCCAACCGCGCCGGCCACATCGTCGCCACCCACAAAGGCTCGGGCAAGGGCAAGCGGATGCTGCTGATCGGCCACCTGGACACGGTGTTCGAGAAGGACAGCCCCTTCCAGACCTGGAAGCGCAACGGCGACACGGCCGAGGGGCCGGGCGTCAACGACATGAAGGGTGGGCTGGTGATCATCGTCGGCGCACTGCGGGCCATGCAGGCGGCGGGGACGCTGAAGGACGCCGACATCATCCTGGTGGCGACCGGCGACGAGGAGCGCCAAGGGAGCCCGACGGAGATCGCCCGCAAGGACCTGATCGAGGCGGCGACGAAGAGCGACCTAGCCCTGGATTTCGAGGGCCTGGCCCAGGAAAACGGCAAGGACATGGGCTCGATCGCCCGCCGCTCGTCGAACACCTGGACGATCAAGGTGACCGCCAAGCCGGGCCACTCGTCGGGCATCTTCTCTGACGCCTCCGGCTATGGCGCGATCTACGACCTGGCGCGGATCCTCGACCACTTCCGCACCGAGCTGCGCGAGCCGAACGCGACCTACAGCGTGGGCCTGATCCTCGGGGGCTCCTCGGCCGAGATCAACAAGGCGGAGACCGGCGGGACCGCGACCGGCAAGCCGAACATCATCGCGGCGACGGCCGTGGCGCGGGGCGACCTGCGGACCCTGTCCAACGAGCAGACGGCGCGGATGGAGGCCAAGATGCGCGCCATCGTCGCCCAGAACCTCGGGGGCGCGACGGCCACCTTCGAGATGACCGAAGGCTATCCGGCCATGGCCCCGACCGAAGGCTCGCGCAAACTGCTCGGCCGGCTCAACGAGGTGAACAAGGACCTGGGCCTTGCGCCGATGGCCGAGCTCGATCCGCTGAAGCGCGGGGCGGGCGACATCAGTTTTGTCGCCGACAAGCTGGACGGGCTGATCGGCCTGGGCGCGGCCGGGGAGGGGAGCCACGCGCCGGGCGAGACGCTGGAGATCAAGAGCCTGGACCGCCAGACCAAGCGCGCGGCGATCCTGATGAGCCGGTTCGCCAAGCCGTAGGCCCCTTCGCCCCTAAGGGGACTGGATCATTGCTCGGGCGAGGGACGCTTAGCTGGACGGAATGGCGTTCCAGCCCCCCGCGCCAGGGCGCTATTCGGCGGCGCGACTAGCGGCCGAGCATGCCGATCGTGTGGAGCCACTGCTCGACCAACTGGGGCCAGCGGCCGATCGGCAGGCTGGTCGGACGCAAGCCGAAGGCGTGGCCCCCCTCGGCGTAGAGGTGCATTTCTGTCGGGACGCCGGCCTTTTTGCAGGGCGACGCAATAGGCGAGCGACTGCTCCACATTGTCGACGTCATCGTTCTGCGCCTGCAGCAGGAAGGTCGGCGGCGTCGAGGCGCCCACGCGGATATCCGGGCGAAGGGTCAGGTCTTCCGCTTTGCGGGTCGCCCGGCTCTCGTCCTCGTGCGCCCACAGATGGCCGGGATAGAGGACGATAGCGAAGTCCGGCCGGCAACTCACCGCGTCGGCGGCGTCGACGGGCCGATAGGTCCGCCGGACGTAGCGCGTGCTGACGGCGGCGACGAGATGTCCGCCGGCCGAAAATCCGATCACGCCGATCTTGTGCGGATCGACATGCCATTCCGCGGCATGCTGGCGGACGAGGCTTATCGTCCGCTGCGCGTCCTGCAGCGCCGTCTGGACCTTTGGGTAGTAACGGTGGCCGTCGAGCATGGTCGGACCGGAGTTGGGCACGCGGCATTTCAGCAGCACGCAGGTGATGCCGCGCGACGTCAGCCAGTCGCAGATCTCCGTGCCTTCGAGGTCCATGGCCAGGACCTGGTAGCCGCCGCCTGGAAACACCACCACGGCGACGCCGGTGTTGCGCCCATTTGGGGCGTAGAGGGTCATTGTCGGCCGGCTGACGTGGGTCGATGCGCCCGACTCCGGAAGCGGATCCCGGACCAGGTCCGGTGGCGTCCCCGGCCAAATCGGCGCCTGGGCATGTCCGGGCGCGGGTTGCCAGAGCGCGGTCGCCGCCGAGGCCGCGGAGCCGATGAACGCCATCAGTCCGGAGGCTAGGAG
>CAMFIW010000336.1 GCA_945952355.1 uncultured Phenylobacterium sp.
ACGCACGCCTGGCGCGACCATTGCGACCATGGCGTGAAAAGGGGGTAAAGGGGGCGACCAGGGAGGAGTCGCCTCGGCGTCGATCTCGCGCCCTACGCCGCCGATGCGTCCACCTCGCTCACCTCCGCCAGGAACAGCTGGGCGAGTCCCCAGGACTGAGCGGCCGCCATCATCAGGCTGGGCTGGGTCAGGACGGCGGCAGGCACGATCAGCCGGCCCTGGGCATCGGTCTGGCAGTGACCTGAATCGATCAGCTTGTGGGTATGGCGGCGCGCGGTCTCGTAGGGCACGCGCAGGGCCTTGGACAGGGCGTAGACGGTCACCGGGCGGCGATGGGCGTCCTCACGCAGGGCGTCCGGCGCCGCGAGGCCTCGGGCGAGAGAGAGGTCGGTCGCCAGGTCCTCGGTGTTCGACTGATTGACCGCCAGAAACAACAGGGTCGGCGCCAGGCCGACGCCCAGGGCGTCGGCGACGAGCCGTAGGCCGTCGATCAGCAGCGGCACATTCAGGCGAGACACGCGGGTGAGGGTCGCCGCCGTCGGATCTGCGGAAAGCGGGGGCGCGGCATGGCCAAGCTCGCCTAAGGTGGCGTGAAGCTGCCAGACGGCGCTCCAGACGGCCTCGCGATAGGCGCGGAAGATCGGCGAGGAAAGCATTTCGGGCGGTACGAGAAGCCCCCTGCCGGCGGGGACGCAAAATCCCCTCGCCTGGAGGTCCGGTATCTGCCGCCGGGCAGTCTCGTAGGGCAGCTTGGTTCGGCGGGCCACGGCGTAGATCGAACTTGGAGCGAGAGGCGCCAGGCCGGACGCGGGCCTCCCAAGCCCGGCGCGCCGTCCGTCCGAGACGTTGCTGCACAGCAGGCCGAGCAAGACAAGTGCAGGCGTCAGTTCGAGCTGGGTCAGCCGGCAGAAGGTCAGGGTGGAACTGACGAGATAGCGCGCGGAGAGGCGGACGCCGGGACGAAAGATCGGCGGTACATCGGGCACGTCGGGGGACATGCAACGATGCTAGCCCCATTTCCGGAGCGCTGGGCAGTCCCGAAATGGAGAGCCGGCGCGACGCCATCCAATTGCGGACGAAGGCGGCGCCGGCGCCCGAACCTATTTCGGCCGGAACCGTTTCGTGGCCGGGAAGCCCTTCGGCGCCAGACGCCCTGCCCCTGCCCGCTTGCCGAGCCACTCTCGCCATTCCGGCCAAACCCGCGTGCGGCCAGCGGAATCGATCCAGGCTGCACCGTCCTCGGCCTTGAACAGGGTCGCATCGCGCAGCCCGCCCTCACGATAGGACTGCAGCTTGACACCCTTGCCGCGCGGCATCTCAGGCAGCTCTTCCAGAGTGAAGATCAGGATCTTGCCGTTGTCGCCCACCACGGCGACATGGTCGCCCACGATCGGCAGGGCGAAGGCCGCCCCCTTGGCGCCGGCGTTGAGGACCTGTTTGCCGGCCTTGCGGGTCGACAGCGCCTCTTCCTCCGGCAGAATGAAACCGTAGCCCTCCTTGGAGGCCACGAAGCGCTTCGCGCCAGGCTTGTAGGGGAAGATGTCGACGATGCCGGTCTTGTCGTCGAGATCCAGCATCAGGCGCAGCGGCTCGCCATGGCCGCGGGCCGAGGGAAGCTTGTCGCACGGCAAGGCAAAGAATCGGCCGTCCGAGGCGAAGATCAACAGCTTGTCGGTGGTCTCGGCCGGGACGACGAAGCCCTGCTTGTCGCCTTCCTTGTACTTGAGCTCGGAAGGGTCCTCGACGCGGCCCTTGGCGGCGCGGATCCAGCCGCGGTCCGACAGGATGACGGTGATCGGCTCGCGCACGATCATCGCCTCGATGGCCGCGTCGGCGTCGACGGTGGGCGCGTCGGCGAAGGTCGAGCGGCGCTTGCCGATCACGGTGTCGGGGCCCAGCAGGGCGCGGACGTCGCGCAGGCCGACCCCGACCAGCTTCCACTGGGCCTTGTCCGAGCCCAGCATCTTCAGGAGGCCGTCCCGCTCCTCGGAGAGCTCGGCATGCTCGCGGCGCAGCTCCATCTCCTCCAGCCGGGCCAGCTGGCGCAGGCGGGTGTTGAGAATGGCCTCGGCCTGGATCTCGGTCAGAGCGAAGGCCTCGATCAGCTTGGCCTTGGGCTCCTCCTCGTAGCGGACGATCCGGATCACCTCATCGAGGTTGAGATAGGCGATCAGCAAGCCGTCGAGGATGTGCAGCCGGGCCTCGATCTTGGCCAGGCGGTGGCGGGCGCGGCGAACCAGGACCTCGCGGCGGTGGTCGAGGAAGGCCTGCAGCGCCTGTTTCAGGTTCATCACCCCCGGCGTACCGCGTGCATCGAGCACGTTGAGGTTCACCGAGAAGCGGTTCTCGAGGTCGGAGAGCTTGAACAGGCTCTCCATCAGGACCTCAGGCTCGACATTGCGGCTCTTGGGCTCGAGGACGAGGCGGATGTCCTCGGCGCTTTCGTCGCGCACGTCGCCGAGCAGCGGGGCCTTCTTGTTCTCGATAAGCTCGGCGAGCTGTTCGACCAGGTCGGCCTTCTTTACCTGGTACGGAATCTCGGTGACGACGATCTGGTAGGTCCCGCGCCCGGTCTCTTCCTTGTCCCATCGCGCACGCAGACGCACGCCGCCACGGCCGGTCTCGTAAGTCTCGAGAAGCGAGGCGCCCGGCTCGACGATCACGCCACCGGTCGGGAAGTCGGGGCCCTTCACGTGCGCCATCAGGTCGGCCACGGTGGCGTCCGGGTTCTCCAGCAGCAGGCCGCAAGCGTCGATCAGCTCGGCGGCGTTGTGCGGCGGAATAGAAGTCGCCATGCCGACGGCGATGCCGGTCGTGCCGTTGGCCAGCAGGTTCGGGAAGCCGGTCGGCAGGACCACCGGCTCGTCGTCCTGGCTGTCATAGGTCGGCTTGAAGTCGACGGCGTCCTCGTCGATGCCGTCCAGCAGCAGGGTCGCGGCCTGGGTGAGCTTGGCCTCGGTGTAGCGCATGGCGGCGGGGTTATCGCCGTCGATGTTTCCGAAATTGCCCTGGCCATCGACCAGCATGTAGCGCTGGGCGAAGTCCTGGGCCATGCGCACCAAGGTGTCGTAGATCGCCTGGTCGCCGTGCGGATGATAGGTGCCCATCACCTCTCCCACGACCTTGGCGCACTTGCGCGCCGCCGCCTCGGGGTTCAGCCGCATCTCGCGCATGGCGTAGAGCACGCGGCGCTGAACGGGCTTCAGCCCGTCGCGGACGTCCGGCAGGGCGCGGTCGGTGATGACCGAGAGCGCATAGGCGAGGTAGCGCCGCGACAGGGCCTCGGCGAGCGGTTCGTCGATGATGCGGTCGCCGTCGCCGCCGGCGGGCGGAGGAGTGTGTTTCGACATGTCGAATCAGAAAGAGGTCACGCCCGCCCTTTCTACGGGGCGGGCGCGGTGTGGGGCGAGCGCTTTAGAACGCCCTGCGAACTTCCGCCACGTCAAAGCGCGTCTCAGAGCCGCTGGGCGTCGGTAAGCTTGTCGATCAGCCAGAGCCTGGCCGGCGGCAGGGGGCGGTTCAGCGGCCCGAAGATGAAAGCCTCCAGGAAGTGGGCCGTCAGGTCGAGGCCGGCCTTCACGTCGCCGGGCCGTAGCCCCGACTGGGACGACAACATGAAGGGCGGGAGCGTCAGCAGCCGATCCTTGTATGGCTCGCCGGCGTCGCGGCTGACGGCGCGGCCGGTGCGCGGACTGACATAGATCAGGTCGTCGAGCTGGCCGGTGGCCGCGCATTTCGACAGGTCGAGACCGAAACCGAGATCCTGCAGCAGACCTGCCTCGAAGCGGACGAAGACGGCGGGCCAGACGTCCGGCAGGGCGAGCGCACTGCTCAGGGCCTCGAAGGCCAGGAAGGCCCCGGGATGCGGCTCGCGTTCGGGGAGGGCCGCGGCGGCCACCGAGGCGGCGGCGGAGAGGCCGGCCAGGGCCAGCGGGTCGTCGAACAGGGCCGACGGCCCCTCCCCCACCGGTTCGATGGCGGCCGAGCCCAGCTGATCGGAGACGCGGGCGCGGTAGCTGACGATCGCCCGCGCGCCGGCCTGGAGAAACGGCTTGATCCGGCGCGAGGCGCCGCCGGCGACATGGGCGGCGTACTTGCCGTGATGGGCGGTCAGGAGCTCGACGATCGCCCCGCTCTCGCCGAAGGCGCGGGCCGAGAGGACATAGGCGTCGTCCTCGAACTCCATCAGGCCCCCTGCTCCACCGCCCAGGCCAGGGTCTCGTGCCAATCGGCGCTGGGGTTCAGGCCGAAGACCTCCGGCAGCGCATAGATCAGCTCTTCCGTTTCAAGCGTATGCCGCTCGGCCGGACCACCGACGGGGCGGATGGTCAGGCGGTTGTTCAGCAGGGCGTAGCGGGCCTCCGGCGTGGTCCGCGCGACCATCAGGACCTGGCGGAACTTGGACTTCGGATGGGTCGAGGTGAACCGGTTGCCGACCTCAA
>CAMFIW010000337.1 GCA_945952355.1 uncultured Phenylobacterium sp.
GCGAACCTGTTGAGCACCTCCGGCGTCGGCAGCCAGTTCTCGTTGAGCTGGGAGGGGAACTCCACATAGTCGCGGGCGACGTTGGTGCCGGACAGGGTCGGGTAGGTGACGTCGGAGTTCAGGCCGTGCAGGGCGTGGCCGAACTCGTGGAACATGGTGATGGCGTCGTCCCAGGAGACCAGGACCGGCGCGCCATCTGCGCCTTTCACGAAGTTGGCGTTGTTGGAGACGATGGTGGTCACCTCGCCGGCGAACCGCTCCTGGTCGCGATAGGCGTTCATCCAGGCGCCGGAGCGCTTGCCGTCACGGGCGTAGGGATCGAAGTACCAGAGGCCGATGTGCTTGCCGTCGCGGGTCACTTCCCAGACGCGGACGTCGGGGTGCTGGACCGGCACGTCGGAGATCGGCGCGAACTTGAAGCCGTAGAGTTCGCCCGCGGCCCAGTGCATGCCCTCGCGCAGCTTGTCGAGCTGCAGGTAGGCCTTCACCTCGTTCATATCGAGGTCGTACTTCGCCGCCCGGACCTTCTCGGCGTAGTAGCGATAGTCCCAGGGCTCGATCTTCACGCCGGCCTTCTCGGCGTCGGCGATGGCCTGCATCTCGGCCACTTCCTGGCGCACGCGGCCGATGGCGGAGGGCCAGACACGCATCATAAGGCCCATGGCGTTCTCGGGCGTCTTGGCCATGGCGTCCGCCACCCGCCAGTGGGCGTGGGTGGGGAAGCCCAGCAGCTTGGCGCGTTCGGCGCGCAGCTTGAGGATCTGCTTGATGATGCCGTTGTTGTCGTGCGCGTCGCCGTTGTCGCCGCGCGAATAGTAGGTGCGCCAGACCTTTTCCCGCAGGTCGCGACGGGTCGAATAGGTCAGGAACGGGTCCATGGACGAGCGGGTGTTGAGGATCGCCCACTTGCCCTTCTGGCCCTTCTGCTCGGCCGCCGAGGCGGCGGCGGCCCGAACGTCGGGCGGCAGGCCGCCCAGCTCCGCCTCGGTCGACAGGAAGAGGACGTAGTCGGTTTCGTCGGCGAGCAGGTTCTGGTTGAACTTGGTGAAAAGCCCGGCGAGCTCCTGGTTGATCGCCGCGACGCGGGTCTTGGCGGCCGGCGACAGCTTGGCGCCGGCGCGGGTGAAGCGATTCCAGTAGACCCAGGTCAGGCGTTGCTGCTCGGGGGAGAGGCTGGCGCGGGCGTTGTAGACCGTCTCGATGCGGGCGAAGAGGGCGGGGTTCTGCAGGATCGCGTCGCCATGGGCGGCGAGCTTGGGCTCCATCTCCGTCTCGACGGCGCGGACCTCCGGCGTCGAGAGGGTGCCGGACCAGATGTAGTAGTAGGTCTGGACCCGATAGTTGGCGCGGCCGGACTTTTCCAGGGCGGCGATGGTGTTCTCAAAGGTCGGCGCCGACTTGGCGTTGGCGATCGCCTCGACCTCGGCGCGTTCCTGCGCCATGGCGGCGGTGAGCGCCGGGACGAAGTCGGCGACCTTGACCTTGTCGAAGGCAGGCACGCCGCCATAGGGACCCGTCCAAGGAGCCAGCAGGACGTCGGCGTCGGCGGCGAGGGCGGTCTTCGACATGGCGGTGGTCGCGGCGAGGGCGGCGGAAGCCGTCAGGAAAGTGCGCCGTTGCATGAGGTCTCCGGAAGCGGCGGGCTAGGTTCGGCGACCTTATGCACAAGCCCGCGCCCGGTCACATGACAGGGCTGTAATGTAACTCGTTACGGCAGCGCGTCTGGGCCTGGCGGCTGATCTGGCCGGCCTCCTCGGCCTCCAGGCCGTAGGCGGTGAGGATCAGGCGCACCAAGTCGGCCACATGTTCGATGTCCGCGCGCTTGGAGAGCACCTCGGCCTGGGCCATACGCACGGCGCCGAACAGCAGGTTGCGCGCGGCGTCGGCCACGGCCGGCTGGAACCGGCCCCGTTCGACCGCCCAGGCGAAGATGGCGTCGAACCGGTTCGCCAGCAGCTGGTGGCGGGGCGCCGAGGTGCCGAAGATGCGCAGGGCCACCCAGCCGCGCATCGGGTCGTGGGTAACGATCTGGAACGCGGCGTGGATCAGCAGGGCGAGGCCCAGGGCGGGATCGCGCACGCCCTCGGTGATGCGGCCGATCTCGGTGTCGAAGGTCTCGGCCAGATGGCTGTTCAGCGCCTCCAGCAGGTCCTCGACCGTGGGGAAGTAATTATAGAAGGTGCCGCGGGAGACGCCCGCCGCCGCGACGAAATCCTCGACCGACGCCTGATCCGGCCCTTTTTCGGCGATCACGGACAGGGCGGCCTCCAGCAGGCGCAGCCGGGTGCGAGCCCGGCGTTGCTCGGCGTTGGCGGCCCTGGCCTCGAGGTTCACGCGCAAACGGTCAGCCCTCCCGCGGCGTCAGTCTCAAGCGGCTTCGGGCAGGTGCTTGCGCACCGCATTGGCGGCGGCGAGCGAGAGCGGGTCGCCCTTGCGCTCCAGGTCGCGGATCTCCAGGGCCAGGGCCTCGGTGATTTCGCGGTGGGACAGGGGCGACAGGTGCAGCAGGGCCTGGGTGGAAGCGCGGGCGAGGGCCAGCGCGGTCTGGAGATCGACGTCGACGCCGATGGACCAATCGGAGTCGCCGGAGGGTTCCGCGTTGGCGCGGAGGGGATGAGTCATTGGGCTGGTATCCGGATCGTTGGGGAAAACGCAAGAAACACAAGGGCTGCGGCCTTGGGGGCGGACCGCGATCCCCGCGGCAGCGCGCCGCAGTACTGAACAGGGCGCGGCTTTTCTGTCAGGCTGACAGGGGTGTCAACCCGAAAACGGACACCGGTATCAAGTTTTTTGAACGCGGTTATCAAAAGTCGTGGGATTCCGGGGCCCTGGCGCTGGCGAGCGCGCCGGGCTAACTGACGGGCATGGCCATTGGCGTATTCGATTCCGGGGTGGGCGGACTAACGGTCCACCGCAAGCTGGTCGACCGTTTCCCCGAGGCGGACTTCATCTACCTGGCCGACCAGGCCAACGCACCCTACGGCGGGCGTGACGGTGAGACGATCGTCGACCTCACCCGCGCGGGCTGCGAGCGGCTGTTCGCGCAGGGTTGCGACCTCGTGGTCCTGGCCTGCAACACGGCTTCGGCGATCGCGCTGCGCCGCCTGCAACAGACCTGGCTGCCGGGACACCGCAAGGCGCTGGGCCGGCCGGTCAACGTGCTGGGCATCATCGTGCCGACCATCGAGGCGGCCACGGGCCTTCCCTGGGAGCACGAAGCCGAACGGCGTGGCGACAAGGTGGAGAAACTCGACATCCTGGCCGTGTTCTCGACGCCGGCCACCGCTCGCTCCCGCGTCTACGAGATCGAGATCGACAAGCGGCGCCAGGACGTGGCGGTGTTCGTGGAGCCCTGCCCCGAGTTGGCGCGAATGATCGAGGGTGGGGCCGGCGCGGTCGAACTGGCCACCACGGTCGAGGCGCATGTGAAGGCCGTCACCACCCGCATCGGGCGTGCGCCGGACCGGGCGATCCTCGGCTGCACCCACTACGAGATGGTGGCCGACATGTTCCGCGCCGCGCTGAAGCCCGGCACGCCCCTCATCCACCAGCCGCAGGCGACCGCCGACGCGCTCGCCGCCTATCTCGCCAAGCACCCGGAATACCTGGCCGGGAGCGGCGGCGGCAGAACCTTCCTGACCAGCGGAAAGCCCGGCGCGCAGCACATCCTGGTTGAGACGTTCTGGGGAGGGCCGCTAAGCTTCGAGCAGGCTTAGGGAAAAGGGGGACTTCCCATGAAGATCCCAGTGCTGGCGGGGCTTTGCGCGCTCGCCTTTTGCGGCGCCGCCCGCGCCGAAATCGTCGACCAGTCCGCCGCCGGCTTCGAAATCCGCCACGTCTTCACCGTCAAGGCGCCGGCGGCCAAGGTCTATGCGGCCCTTCTTTCCCCGGCCGACTGGTGGAATTCCGCCCACACCTGGTCGGGCTCGGCGAAGAACCTGCGCATGGACCTCAAGGACCACTGCTTCTGCGAGACCCTGCCGAAGGGCGAAGTGCGGCACATGGAGATCGTCTATCACGACGGGGGCCAGCGCCTGCACCTGTCCGGCGCGCTCGGACCCGGCCAGTTCACGGGCGCGACCGGTCACCTCGACTTCGCCCTCGCGGAGAAGGACGGGACGACCACGCTCACGGCCACCTACGACGTCGGCGGCTACGCCAAGGGCGGGCTGGCGGAGCAGTTCGCCAAGCCGTTCGACCGCGTGCTGGGCGAACAGATCGACCGGCTGCACAAGCTGCTGGAGACCGGAAAGCCGGACTGATCCGGCACAAATTAACGATTCGTTCATTATTGGAGGGCGGCGCCACTTTTCCGCCGCGACCATGCCTTTCCCCGAACACCGCGCCCCCTACAGCGTCGGAGGGTCGGGGAGACGCAGACTAGGAGAGACTATGCTGAATCCCACGACCGCCGTCCGCACGGCCATGAAA
>CAMFIW010000338.1 GCA_945952355.1 uncultured Phenylobacterium sp.
CGCCCAAGGCCGATCCTTACCTGCGGCGGCGCTGGCGCGAGCTGCATCCGGCAGGCGAAGCCCAGGCGATTCGCGACTTCGCCGCCCACTGCGCGACGATCGGCGTGCGTTTCGGCGTGGGATTGAGCCCCTACGAGATCTATCGCGACTTCGGCCCGGACGCCCGCGACGCCCTGGCCGCCAAGCTCGCGCAGCTCGACAGCATGGGGGTGCAGGACCTGGGCGTGCTGTTCGACGACATGCGCGGCGACCTGCCGGGGATCGCGGACAACCAGATCCGTATCGTCCACTGGATCGCCGAACGGTCTTCGGCGACCCGCATCGTCATGTGCCCGACCTACTACAGCGACGATCCCGTTCTGGACCGGCTGTTCGGCGATCGCCCGTCGAACTATCTGGCGGACCTCGGCCGGCGGCTTGATCGGTCGG
Organism: uncultured Phenylobacterium sp.; assembly: GCA_945952355.1. Lineage (GTDB taxonomy): Bacteria > Pseudomonadota > Alphaproteobacteria > Caulobacterales > Caulobacteraceae > Phenylobacterium. Next base: position 430 of record CAMFIW010000338.1, read on the forward strand.
TGGAGATCTTCTGGACCGGGGAAGAGGTCTGCTCGCGGGAATACTCCACCGGCCACCTTTCCGAGGTCTGCGACGTGCTCCAGCGCAAGCCGTTCCTCTGGGACAACTATCCGGTCAATGACGGGCCGCGGATGTCGCCCTACCTGCACGTCCGCGCCTTCACCGGCCGGCCCGCGGCGATCGGCGACTATGTGTCGGCCCATGCGATCAATCCGGCCCTGCAGCCGATCCTGACCCGCATCCCGGCGATCAGCCTGGCGGAGAGCTATCGGCTCGGCGAGGCCTATCGCTACGGCGCCGCCTTCGGCGCGGCGGCGCGGACGGTGCTGGGCGACGAACTCGGCGCGCTGCTGGAGCGCCACCTTGGCCTTTTGAACGACACTGGCCTCGACCACCTGGAGGCCGACGTGGCGGGACGCCTCCGCGCCCGCTATGCCGAGATCGACCACCCTGGGGCCAAGGAGATCGTCGGCTGGCTGGACGGCGCCTGGCGGATCACCGCCGAAATGGTCGAGGCGAGCTAAGCTGCGGCATCCTGCCCCACGGAAGCGATGAGGCCTTTGCGCGGAGCTTCGGCTTCAATGGCGGCATGCCGATTCCCGCCATCGCCTGTTATGGCGCCATCGTGGGCGCGACTGTCCTGGCCTGGTTCTGGGGCGAGCTTCCCGAGCAGATAGGCGGCGCGCTGAACCTGGGCATCGCCGGGGTCGACGCCCTCACGCGTCAGTTCGCGCCGCCCGAAACCCTCCAAGCGGGCCTGCTGGCGATCGACGGCGCCTTGGCGCTGTGCTTCCTCGCCCTGGTCCTGCGATACGGCCGCCCCTGGCTCGGAGGAGCCCTGCTCTTCCAGGCCGCGCAGTTCGGCCTGCACGACGTCTACCTGGTCACCGGGCGGCCGTTCGACCTCTTTCATGCCGTCGCCAACAACGTCGATACCTATGGCGTGGCGGCCTGTATTGGGTTCGGCGCCCTCGCGGCGCGGCGCGCTCAGGTGGATGCAGCGTAGGCGTCGATCTGGGCGAGGCGGCGTTCGATCTCGGCCGGGGGCAGGAAAGAGCCGGTGAAGCTGTTGCGCGCCAAGGTGACGAGCTGCTCGCGGGAGAGGTCGAGCGCCTGTGCGGTCTGGCGCCAGTTCTCGCCGAGATAGCCACCAAAATAGGCCGGGTCGTCGGAATTGATCGTGGCCTTCAGGCCGAGGTCGAGCATGCGCTTCAATGGGTGGCCGGCCAGGTCGTCCACCACGCAGAGCTTGAGGTTCGACAGCGGGCAGACGGTGAGGGTCAAGCCGTCCTTCGCCAGGCGTTCCACGAGTCTGGCGTCCTCCAAGGCGCGGTTGCCGTGGTCGATGCGATCGACCGCCAGCAGTTCCAGCGCCTCCCAGACATAGGCGGGCGGTCCTTCCTCGCCGGCGTGGGCCATCAGTTTCAGGCCCTTGGCGCGGGCGGCGGCGAAGACGCGGGCGAACTTCTCAGGCGGATGGCCGACCTCGGAGGAATCCAGGCCCACCCCGGCGATGCGATCAAGATAGGGCTCGGCCTGGGCCAAGGTCGCGAACGCCGCCTCTTCCGACAGGTGGCGCAGGAAGCAGAGGATCAGGCTGGAGGTGACGCCGAACCGCGCCTCGGCCTCCGCCATGCCGGCCAGCAGGCCGTCTGCGACGGTCGCGAAGGGCACGCCGCGATCGGTGTGGGTCTGGGGATCGAAGAAGATCTCCGCATGGACGCCGCCGTCGGCCGTGAGCCGCTCGAAATAGGCCAGGGCCAGGTCGCGGAAGTCGTCCTTCGTCAGCAGCACCTGGGCGCCCTGGTAGTAGATGTCCAGGAAGTCCTGCAGTCGGCTGAACTCATAGGCCGCGCGCAGCGCGTCCACGCTGTCATAGGGCAGGGCGATCCCGTTGCGCTTGGCCAGCGCGAACATCAGCTCGGGCTCGAGACTGCCTTCGATGTGCAGGTGAAGTTCGGCCTTGGGCAGGCCCTTGATGAAGGCGGCGGTGTCCATGGGCGCATCTCCCTTGGCTTCCCCGCCGCCGTCAAGCGGAGCGGATCAGCCGCCGAGCCGCCAGCCCACTTCCGCGGCGAAGCGCTGGAAGAAGTCGGCCTCGTAGGCGTTCTCCGGCTCGCGGCGGACCCATTCGTCGAGCTTGTGGGCGTCGTCGCCGACCAGGATGCGCCAGCGCTCGGCCTTCACCCCGTCGAGGATCACCTTGGCCGCCGCGGCGGCGGTCATCGGCGCGTCCTCCAGGAAGCGACGCGCGCCCTCGGCGACCATGCCCTGGATCTGGGCGTCGCTGACCTGGCTGAGGTCGAGGCCGGCCTTGGCCATGCGGGCGCGGGCGGTGGCGATCTCGTCGGCCGACATCTCGTCGGAGTCCGAGCCCGACTGCACCTTGCGGGAATTGGCGGCGATCGAGGTGCCGATGTGGCCGGGCATGACCACCGACGCCCTGATGTGCGGGGCGGTCAGCCGCAGGTCGGTGACCAGGGCCTCGGTGAAGCCCTTCACCGCGAACTTCGCCGCCGCATAGGAGGTGTGGGAGGTGTTCGGCCCGATCGTGGCCCAGAAGCCGTTCACGGAGGAGGTGTTGATGATGTGCCCCTCGTCGGCGGCCATCAGCATCGGCAGGAAGGTGCGCACGCCCCAATAGACCCCGCCCCAGCAGACGTTGAAGGTCTTCTCCCAGGCGGCGCGGCTGTCGGTGACCATGCTGCCGCCCCCGGCGATGCCGGCGTTGTTGAACAGCAGGTGGATCTTGTCGGTGTTGTGCTGCTCGGCCACCTCGTCGCGGAAGGCCTGCAGGGCGGCTTCGACCGAGACGTCGGCGATGTGGCGGGTCACTCGGGTGCCCTGGGGCGCGCCATCGGCCTCGATGAGGCGGGCGGTCTCTTCCATGGCGCGGGCGGAGACGTCGCACATGGCGACATTGCATCCCTCGGCGACAAGCTGGCGGGCCAGCTCGCGGCCCATGCCCGTGCCGCCCCCGGTGATGACCGCGATCTTGCCGTTGAAGTCCTTCATGGCGTTCCCTCGGATATGCTGTTTTGCGGAAGCCTAGCGCGCTTTCCGCCAGGGCGCCCAACCGGCTTGACGCTCGCCGCGCTGGGGTCGACTCTCCGTCGCCGGAGGACGCCGCCATTCTCAATCACGCTTACCTGGTCCAGACCGCCGGTTCCGCCGTCGCGGTGGGCGTGCTGATCGCCATCGCCGCCTGGGCCAAGATCGCCAAGCCGATGTCGCCGCTGACCGACGCCCGGGCGCGCGCCCTGATGAGCGAGGAGTTTCCGGGCAAGCCGATCGACGCCTTGTGGGTGGCGACCGACGGCGCGGGCGCGCTCGCGAAGTCCGGCGCCTCGGCCCTGGTGCTGTGCGAGGTGGGCGACGGCTATGTGGCGCGCCATATTCCTTGGGCGCAGGCCCTGGCGTCCAGCTTCCGCGACGGCGTGTTGCGTCTCGACCTCTCCGACGTGTCCGCCCCGGCCGCCCGGCTCGCCTTCGACGCCTGGCCCCCGCTCGGCGCCGCGTTGGAGCCCGCCAACACCAAGCCCGCCACGGGCCGAAAGACCGCCTCCTAGACGATGATCCACGCGCCCTTCGACCCTGTCACCCTCGCGGTGCCCTTCTTCGTGCTGGCCGTGATCCTGGAGATCGCGCTCGCCCGCTTCCGGGTCACGCACTCGAACTACGAGGCCCGCGACACCATGGCCTCGCTGTCCATGGGTTTCGGTAGCCAGATCGCCAGCCTGCCGACCGCCGGCGCCGCCTTCGCGGCCACCCTATGGGTGTGGAACCATCGCATCTTTACCGTGCCCTTCACCGCCTGGTGGGGCTGGGTGTCGATTTTCCTGCTCGAGGACCTAACCTACTACTGGTTCCATCGGTTGAGCCACGAGCGGCGCTTCTGGTGGGCGGCGCACGTCAATCACCATTCCTCGCAGCACTACAACCTGTCGACGGCGCTGCGGCAGACCTGGAC
>CAMFIW010000339.1 GCA_945952355.1 uncultured Phenylobacterium sp.
GCCTTGAATCGAGCGTCGCCCGCAGCCGCAAGCTTTATGGGTTCAGAACCTAGGCGCCGAATTCGGTGACCTTGCGCTCAAGCTCCTTGATGAGCACGGCGCCGACCGGATGGTCGTCGGTTTTGATCTCGTCGCGGACGGCGGCCTTGATCGAGTCGATATGGGCGTCGATGAGGGGCATGGGCGCGCCGAGGCGCTTGTCCTTGTCGTCGATCAGCTTGCACAGCGAGGCGCCGATGCGGGTGATCAGAGGATACTCGTAGGTCGTGCCCAAGCCCTTCAGATCGTGCGCGCGAAGATAGAGGAACTCCATCGTTTCGGCGTTGACGCCTTCCGCGCGGACCCGCTGGCGGGCGTTCTCGAGCTTGACCACTTCGTCGTTGAGCCACTGGCTGAAATTGCCGGACAGGCTCTTCAGCGCCGCTTCGGCCTTGGCGATCGCCGCGGGATCGATGGCGCCGAAACGTCCGCCGACCTTCAGCTTCAAGGTGTTGGGCACCTGGATGATCTGGCCGGTATTCTGCTGACTCACGACGCGGCTCCTGAAACGCTGGTCGTCGCGCAGAATAGATTCGATCCGTTAACAACGGATGATGGTGGAACCATCTGAAATTAAACGGAAAATTGCTCAGCCAACACGCGTTCCTCAAGACTCCGGCCCTGGTCGAACAACATGTGCATGCTGGTGTCGCGATCTTCCGCCACGTGGACCTCGACCACGTCGCGCACTTCGAAGTTGTCGGCGACCGCGCTCACCGGGCGCTTGTCGGCTTCCAGGATCTCGAACGAGACCCGGGCGGTGTGCGCGAGCAGGGCCCCGCGCCAGCGGCGCGGGCGGAAGGCGCTGATCGGGGTGAGCGCCAGGACGCGCGCGTCCAGTGGGATGATCGGGCCGTGGGCCGAGAGGTTGTAGGCGGTCGAGCCGGCAGGGGTGGCCACCAGGGCGCCATCGCAGGACAGTTCGCCGAGCCGGACCTTGCCGTCGACCGAAATCCTCAGCTTGGCGGTCTGGCGCGTCTGGCGCAGGAGCGAGACCTCGTTGATCGCCATGGCGCGATGGGTGCGCCGCTTGGTGTCGATCGCCACCATGGTCAAGGGGTGGATGACCGCGCGCTCGGCGGCGTTGATCCTTTCGAGCAGGGTGTCTTCCGAATACTCGTTCATCAGGAAGCCGACCGAGCCGCGATTCATGCCGTAGATCGGGCGGCCGGTATCCTTGTGGCCATGCAGGACCTCCAGCATGAAACCGTCGCCGCCAAGGGCCACGATCACCTGGGCCCCCTCGACGCCGGCGTCGCCATAGCGGGCGGCGAGCCGGTCGCGGGCCTCCTGGGCCTCCGGCCGGTCGCTTGCAAGAAAGGCCAGTCGGGTCACGAAGGGCTCGGGCTTGAACATGCGGTCGCCACAAGCCCGTGAAAGGCGGCGGTTGTCAAACCCTCTCGGCGCAAGGCCTCAGGCCTTCGCGATCGCCTTGCGGAACGCGACCTGCGCGATGTCGGGCGAGAGCGAGGCGATGGTGCTCTGGGCGTGATGGGCGCCTTCAGCCCCGCCGCCGGGGCGTCCGCCGTTCAACTCGCGCACCAGGGTCAGGATGGTCGGGAAGACGCTGCGGTCGATGCCGACAGACGCGCAGGCCAGGGCCAGAAGCTCGGGGCGGTCCGACTCGATGGCGCGCTGGATCTGGCTGGGCTCGAACCGGCCCAGAGTGGTGAGGCCGCCGACGAAGAGGCTCAGACGTTGCTCGCGGAGCACGCGCAGGAGGTAGCCGGGGCGGAGCTGGCCGGCGACGTCAAGCTTGGCGATCAGACGGCGCTCCATCTCGGCCTGCTCGTCGTCCCGCAGGCGCGGCCGCTCCAGGCCGGCGCCGTGCGCAAGCGACCCGTGGGTCTCGCGAACCGACTGGGCGATGGCCGCGTCGAGGGCTGCGGCGTCGAGCTCGAAACGCGCGACCAGGGACTGGCGCAGGGCCTGTCCGACCCAAAGGTAGAGCGCACGAGCGAGTTCGCCGCTGAGCTTGGGGTGCCGGGACAGGGGCGTGCGCAGCGCGACCACCTTCTCCGACAGGGCCACAAGCGCCCCAAGATCGTCCTGGGTGACCTCGGCGGTGGCGTTGCCGGCCAACGCGGTCATCACCGCCGGTTCACCCTGGCGCAGGATCTCGGCGATCACCGGCGGGCCGAGGTGGGGGCGGCGGGCGACCTCGATCTGATGTTCGATCGTTGCATCGACCAGAAGGCGGATCAGGTCCTGGTCCTTCAGGACCGGGCTGGCGGCGATGATCGGGCGCGCGATCTCGATGTCGTCCAGGGCCAGCACGTTGATCAGGGCGGCCGGCGCCCAGGCGGCCCCAGACAGCTTCTCGGCCAACCGTATGCGGATATCGCGCTCGGCCTCGACGACAAGGCTCATGAAGATCGACGAGAGCAGGGCCTGGACCGCCGGCGAGTCCATCTCGGCGCGATCACCGTCGTCGTCCTCGCAAAGGTCGACGATACCCAGCAGGAGCTGCTCCCGGTCGTGGACCGCCCGGCTTCGCGCCAGGTTGAGGATAGCTTCGGTCTTGGCGACGACGCTCAAACCGGGTTCCTTGGGCCTTGGGAATTCGGAACTGAATCTGCTCCGAACCCCATGAAAACAAGGTTACAAGCCGCCTCGGGCCATGTGGCGTAGTGGCGCAGCTTGTTCCGCTTCGGCGGCAGATTTGGGGGAAACGGCATGGCCGAACCGCTGATACTGGCTCTCGACCAGGGGACCACCTCGACGCGCGCCATCCTGTTCGACGCCAAGGGCCGCGCGCTGGCGGAGGCCGGACGGCCCCTCGAGCAGTTCTATCCGGCCGACGGCTGGGTGGAGCACGATGCCGAGGAGATCTTTCGCACGAGCGTCGAGGTGCTGGCCGAGGCCATCGCGAAGGCGGGAAAGCAAGCCTCCGACATCACCGCCATCGGCATCACCAATCAGCGCGAGACGGTGGTCATCTGGGATAGGGCGACAGGTGCGCCGATCCACAAGGCCATCGTCTGGCAGGACCGGCGGACGGCGCAGACGTGCGATCAGCTTCGCCGGGCGGGTCGTGAGGCGCGCGTGACCGAAGTCACCGGCCTGCTGCTCGATCCCTACTTCTCGGGAACCAAGGTCGCCTGGCTGCTGGGCGAGGTGGCCGGCGCGCGGAGCCGCGCCCAGGCCGGCGAGCTCCTGATGGGCACCATGGACACCTGGGTGATCTGGAAACTGACCGGCGGCAGGGTTCACGCGACGGACGCCACCAATGCCTCGCGCACCCTGCTGTTCGACATCAAGCGGCAAGTCTGGTCGCAGGAAATGCTGGACCTGCTCGACGTGCCGGCGGCCATCCTGCCCCGGGTGCTCGACTGCGCGGGCGACTACGGGACGACGGAGCGTGGCCTGCTCGGCGCCGCGATCCCGATCCGGGGCGTGGCCGGCGACCAGCAGGCGGCGCTGATGGGGCAAGGCTGCGTCCGACCGGGCGAGATGAAGGCGACCTATGGCACCGGCTGCTTCATGCTGGTGAACACCGGGGAGACCCGGGCGGTCTCCCACGCCAAGCCCCTGACCACCGTGGCGGCGCGGGTCGCCGGACGGACGACGTTCGCCCTCGAAGGCTCGATCTTCATCGCGGGGGCGGCCCTGCAATGGGTCAACGAGGGACTTGGGGTCGAAGGCGGCGGCGCGGCGGTCGAGGCCCTCGCGCAGAAGGCGCGCGGCGATCACGGGGTGGTGATGGTGCCCGCCTTCACAGGCCTGGGGGCGCCGTGGTGGGACGCCGAGGCCCGGGGCGCGATCTTCGGCATGACCCGCGACACCGGCCTGGCGGAGATCGCCCAGGCGGCGATGGACGCCTGCGCCCTTCAGACGCGCGACTTGATCGAGGCGATGCGCGCCGATGCGCCTGAGGCATTAGGGCCTTCGACGGAACTGCGGATCGACGGCGGCATGTCGCGCTCGGCCTGGTTCAGCCAGCGCCTTGCCGACTTGACCGGCATCGGCGTCGGACGCGCGACCTATCAGGAGACCACCGCCCTTGGGGCGGCCCTGTTCGCCGGCCTGGGGGCCGGGGTCTATGCCGATGTCGATGCCGCCGCCGCGGCGCGGCCGCCCACCGAACCCTATGCCCCGAGGCTGGACGGTCACGGTCGCGAGGCGGCCTATGCGCGTTGGCTGGACGCGGTGGCGCGGGTCAGAACCAACGGCTGAACCGAAATTCTTCACCTCGGCCTTGCGGCTCGACCCGGGCCTCCCCAGGTCAAAGTCCTGAAACTGGACGGACTAGGAGGCGGGTCGTGGGCGCGGTCTAAGGCTCGGCGCTCGTGGGCGGCGTCGGCGCGAGCCCCGGCCGCGGGGCCGCGATGGCGCGGCGGCTCGCGGCGGGCGGCGGG
>CAMFIW010000340.1 GCA_945952355.1 uncultured Phenylobacterium sp.
GAGCCACATCGAGGTGGAGGCGGTCTCGACCGGCTCCCTCGGGCTCGACCTGGCGCTGGGCATCGGCGGCCTGCCCAAGGGGCGCATCATCGTGCTCTACGGCCCGCCGGGCACCGGCAAGACCACGCTCGCCCTGCACGTGGTGGCCGAGGTGCAGAAGGCCGGCGGCACCGCCGCCTTCGTCGACGCCGAGCACGCGCTCGACCCGTCCTATGCCAACAAGCTGGGCGTGAACCTGGACGAGCTCCTTGTCTCGCAGCCGGACACCGGCGAGCAGGCCTTGGAGATCACCGACACCCTGGTGCGCTCCGGCGCCATCGACGTGATCGTCATCGACTCGGTGGCGGCGCTGACGCCGCGGGCGGAAATCGAAGGCGAGATGGGCGACAGCCTGCCGGGCCTCCAGGCGCGCCTGATGAGCCAGGCGCTGCGCAAGCTGACCGCCTCGATCTCCAAGGCCAAGACCCTGGTGATCTTCATCAACCAGATCCGCATGAAGATCGGGGTGATGTACGGCAGCCCAGAGACGACCACGGGCGGCAACGCGCTGAAGTTCTACGCTTCGGTCCGCCTGGACATCCGCCGCACCGGCTCTGTGAAGGTGCGCGACGAGATCGTCGGCAACAATGTCCGTGTGAAGGTGGTGAAGAACAAGGTGGCCCCGCCATTCCGCGAGGTCGAGTTCGACATCATGTACGGCGAGGGCATCTCCAAGCTGGGTGAGATCATCGACCTGGGCGTGAAGGCCGGGGTGATCGAGAAGTCGGGCTCCTGGTTCTCCTGGAGCAGTCAGCGGATCGGCCAGGGCCGCGACAATGTCCGCGAGTTCCTGAAGAACAATCCGGACATCGCCAAGCAGATCGAAGCCCAGGTGCGCGGCGCCAAGGAAACCATCGAAGAAGAGATGCTGGTCGGCCCCTCCGAAGGGGAAGACGAGGACTGATCACCCCGGACGGGCGGTCTTTCCGGCGGCCGGCGGCGGGGTGGATGAACCAACCCGCGTCCGCGCCCGTGCGCCCCACCGGATCCCCGCGACCGCCCGCAAGGGTGCAGGACGCCTGAGGCCGCGAGGCTCCGGGCGTCCTTTGTCGTCCGCCCGGGAGCGGAGACGGCGTCGAGCCGAAGGAGCAGGTCATGGACGCGAAGCCGATCGGGACGCGGGTGGCGAGTTGCGGCTGCGGACAGTTGCAGGCGGTCTGCGAGGGCGATCCGGTCCGCGTCTCGGTCTGCCACTGCCTCGACTGCAAGCGGCGCTCGGGAAGCGCCTTCGCCGCACAGGCGCGCTGGCCGGCCGCGCAGGTCACCTTGACCGGGCGCTTTCACGAATGGTCACGCGCGGGCGACGAGGGCGGCGGCGCGACCTTCCGCTTCTGTCCGGTCTGCGGCGCGACCGTGGCCTATGTGAACCTGAACGCACCGGACCTGATCGCGGTGGCGGTCGGGGCCTTCGCCGACCCGTCGTTCCCGCCGCCGCACTACTCGGTCTACGAAGAGCGCAAGCACCCTTGGATCGCCATCCTTGGCAAGGACGTGGAACACTTCGGATAGGCCCGCCGCTCCGGCCTAGCCGCCAAGGCCGACAGACCATCCCGGCCTCTGGAGGCCGGGATCCGCCCCATCGCCGTCGCGAGGCTATTCGCTTCCCGCCGAAAGCGCCGCGATGGCGTCCTGCTCCACGGACCAATGGTCGAAGCTCATCAGGATCTGCTGAGCGGTGGCCTCGGCGATGAGGACGCCGTCGTCCCGGCGGAATTCGGCGCGGGCGGTGACGAGCTGGCGGGTCTGGGCCACCACGCGCGCCTCGATCGCCAGGGGGTGGCTGCGGCCGACCTTCAGGAAGTTCATCTGCAGGTTCACCGTCCGAAACAGGCGGTCGTCGGGAACGACGGTCATGGTGACGAAGGCCAGGACCTGGTCCGCCAGGGCCGCCAGGTAGCCGCCGAACAGAGAACCGTCGCTGGTGGCCAGTTCGGCCGCCGGAAGCCAGGACTTGCGCACCCAGCCCTCGCGCCAGTCGTCGATCAGGCCCAGTCGCAGCGTCTGGACGATCGGCGGCGGCGCGACTCCCCCGCCCTTCAGCGCGTCGAGCCGATCCGTCCCCCAGGTCATCGAAGCATCCCCCTCCCGAATGGCGCGAGGGTATGGCGACTGGGCGAGGTCTGATACTCGACTTGGATCCGGAGCGACCGTGGAGCAGGTGAACGATGAGCCCCGTTGAAAAGACCCGGAAAACACCACGGCAACCTCGCGCCCAGGCGTCGGTGGACTTCGTTCTCGAGGCGGCGGCTCAGGTTCTGGAGGCGACTGGCGAAGCCGGTTTCAACACCAACGCCGTCGCCGCGCGGGCTGGGGTCAGCATCGGCACGCTCTATCGCTATTTCCCCGACAAGTCGGCGATCCTGAGGGCCCTGGCGGCGCGGGAGACCGAGGCGCACAGGCTGGCGGTCATGGCCATCCTGAACGAAGACAACCCCGACGTCGCGCCGGACAGGGCGATGATCCGGGCCTTCGTCCGCGCGTTCGCGGGTCGGAGCCGGGCGCGGCGGATCGCGGTTTCCGCCCTGTTGGCCGAGGCCGATCATGCGGAACTGGCTGCGCGCTTCGAGATCGACGGGCGCGAGGTCCGCGACGCGCGTGGCCGTCCGTTGAGCCGCGTTCAAGCCTTCGTCCTGCGACGGGCGATCCACGGCGCGATGCGCGCCGCCGTCCTGGAGGGCGTAGATTTCCTGCTGAGCCGCGCGTTCGAGGACGAGCTCGTGCGCCTGGGCCGGGCCTATCTCGGCTATCCGGTTCCACGGGCGGCCTGATGGGCGTCCGGAACTATCTGATCGACGGGGTTTCCGGAGCGGGCAAGACCACGGTGGCCGAAGAGCTCGAACGGCGGGGCGAGCATGTCGTCCACGGCGATCGCGCGCTGGCCTATCCGGGCGATCCCGAGACGGGCGCGCGGCTGGACATCCCGGCCGTGGCGGAGGGGGACGAGGCCACGCGGGGTCGGTGGCGCCATGGCCACCACATCTGGGACCTCGCCAAGGTCCGCGCCCTGGCCTCCGATCGCAGCCGCGCGCGGACCTTCTTCTGCGGCGGGGCGCGGAACACCCGCCAGGTGATGGACCGGTTCGATGGGGTCTTCGTGCTCGAAGTCGATCTCGCGACCTTGCAAGCGCGGGTCGCCGGCCGCGGGGACGACGCGTTCGGTGGGCGACCCGAGGAGTGGGCCCTGATCCGCCGTGTCCATGCGACACGCGAGGACCTGCCAGCCGGCGCGGTGAGCCTCGACGCCACCGCGCCGGTCGCGCGCCTGGTCGATGCGCTGCTGTCCCGCTGCTGAGCGCCGGGGCGTTGCGGCTGGACAGCGCCCGTGGCTAGGCTTCGGCCTCGTGGAGAAGGGCCCGCCGGAATGGATGTCGACCTTCGCATCTGCTTGCCCCGCCGCCCGAGCGCCGTCGTCTTCGACATGGACGGCCTGCTGTTCGACACCGAGGCGCTGTGGCAGGAGGCCCTGCTGGCCGCCGCCGCCGAAGCCGGCCATGAGGTTCCGGCCGAGGTCTATGACGGGTCGATCGGCGTGCGACGCTCGCAGAGCGGGCCGCTTTTCCGGTCGCATTTCGGCGAGGCCTTCGCCTTCGAGGCCTTTCACTCCGACTGGCGCCGCCACTTCTGGCGGATCGCCGAGAGCCGGCCGGCGATGAAGCCGGGCGTGCTCGAGCTGCTGGAAACACTGGATCTGCTGGGTCTTCCACGAGCTATCGCCACCTCGTCTTCGCGGGAGACCGTCGAGCGCCACCTGGCCGCACATGGCTTGACCGAGCGTTTCGACCGGATCGTGTGCCGGGGCGACTACGAGGCGGGCAAACCCGCACCGGACCCGTTCCTGAAGGCGGCCGAACGGCTGGGCCTCGCGCCGCCCGCGTGCCTGGCGCTGGAGGATTCCCACGTCGGTGTCCGATCGGCGGCGGCGGCCGGCATGATGACCGTGATGGCGCCGGATCTGATGGCGCCCACCGCGGAGTTGCGCGCCCTCGGCGCGCTGGTGGTGCGCGATCTGCACCAGGTGCGCGAACTGGTCCTGGCCTGCGCCTGAAGGGGGCGGTGTCCGCCGTGACGGCGGTCTGCTATGGGACGCCACCCTGCAAGCGGAGCCTGCGCGTGCCCATTCCCGCAACCGTCGGCGCGTTCGCGATCGTGCCGTCCAACGACCTTCCCACGGCGCTGGCCTTCTGGGAGCGCCTGGGGTTCGCGCGCACCGGGGGCGACGAGCAGTACTACATTCTGGCCGGATGGGACTGCGAGGTGCACCTGGTCCAGGCCGGTGATGGGCCGTGGAAGGTTCCGGAAGAGCACAATCCGTTCGGAGTGTTCATCCGCACGCCTCAGGTG
>CAMFIW010000341.1 GCA_945952355.1 uncultured Phenylobacterium sp.
AGCTGTAGGTGCGCGGCGCGGCCGTATCGAGCGGCGCATTGCGGTCCCAGTAGTCCAGGGTCTTGCGGCCCATGACCTTGGCCTTGAGCGCGTAGTAGCGGTGCGAGACCGAGGGATAGGCCTCCACCACCGCGGCCTCCAGCGCCTCCACGGCGTCGGCGTCGACCTCGTTGGCCAGGTGGCGGGCGGCGGCGGGAGCGCCGTACCTGCGCCAGCGGTCTTCGACCTGCTTCTCGAAGGCCAGGGTGTTGAGGGACAGCGCCAGGATGGGCGTCCGCTCCTCCAGCGCCTTGGCCAGGCCTTGGGCGGCGGCCTTGCGCCTGGCGCCGTCCGGGTCCGACAAGCGGTTCAACGCCTCGGGCAGGGTCAGGGTCTCGCGCCCCACCTTGGCGGTCAGCCGCGCCAGGGTCTCGTCGAAAAGCCGTGTCCAGTTGGCCACCGCCGGGCCCCGATCGACCAGCATCCGCTCGAGCTCGGCCGAGAGCTCGTGAGGGCGCGACAGGCGCACGCGCCGCATCCACGGCCGCCAACGCGCCGCGGGCGGGTGGGCCTTGAAGGCCTGCTCGATCTCGCCATCCTCGAGCTGGTTGAGCTCCAGGGTGAAAAAGAGGCTCTCGGCGCCGATCTGAGCCGCCCGCGATCGGAAATCGGCCTCGAACTTCGCCCAGGCCGCGTCGTCCCGCGCCGTCGAGGCCGACAGCGAGGCATAGGCGCCGACGCCCCAAAGGCCATTGATCGCCGTTTCGTAGAGGCCGATGCCATGGTCCAGCATCTCGCCCAGCCGCACCGGCTCGGCCCGCATGGCCACGAATCGGCCCTTCAGCTTCAGGAGTTCGTCGTTGGCCGCCTTGGCCGCGGCGAGGTCGGCGTCGATGCGCGGGTCTTCGCGGCCGGCATAGAGGTCGTCGAGCCGCCATTGCGGCAGGGTTTCAGGCTTCACAGGCGCGTTCATGCCACCGGTCTAGCGCCGGCGGACCGGCCCGCCTAGCCCACGATGGCCTTGGCCACCGCCTCGGCGACCTTGATGCCGTCGACCCCCGCCGAGAGGATGCCGCCGGCATAGCCCGCCCCCTCGCCCGCCGGAAACAGGCCCCTTGTGTTCAGGCTCTGGAAGTCGGCGCCGCGGGTGATGCGCACCGGCGAGGAGGTGCGGGTCTCGACCCCCGTCAGCACCGCCTCGGCCGCGTCGAAGCCGGCGATCTGGCGGCCAAAGGCCGGCAAGGCCTCGCGAATGGCGGCGATCGCATAGTCGGGCAGGCAGGTGGACAGGTCGGTCGGCGTCACGCCCGGTCGGTAGGAAGGGACGATCGCGCCGAGCGCCGTCGACGGCCGGCCCGCCAGGAAGTCGCCCACGGTCTGGCCGGGCGCCGCATAGGTTCGTCCGCCGGCCTCGAAGGCCGCTTCTTCCCAGCGCCGCTGCAGCTCGATGCCCGCCAGGGGCCCATCGTGCGGATAGTCCGCGGGCGTGATCCCGACCACGATCCCGGCATTGGCGTTCCGTTCGTTGCGGGAATACTGGCTCATGCCGTTGGTGACCACGCGGCCCGGCTCCGACGCCGCCGCCACAACCGTCCCGCCCGGACACATGCAGAACGAATAGACGCTGCGCCCGTTACCGCAGTGGTGGGCCAGGCTGTAGGCGGCCGCGCCCAGGTCCTTGTGTCCGGCGCTCGGACCATAGCGCGCCTTGTCGATCCAGGACTGCGGATGCTCGATGCGGAAGCCGATCGAGAACGGCTTGGCCTCCACGTGGACGCCGCGCGCGAACAGGCGCTCGAAGGTGTCGCGCGAGCTGTGGCCCAGGGCCAGCACGACCTGGTCGGTCTCTATGCGGCTCCCGTCCTCCAGCACCAAGCCGCGGATCCGTCGGTCCGCCCCCTCGCCCGCGATCTCGAAGTCGACCACCTTGGACTTGAAGCGGTACTCGCCGCCCAGGGCCTCGACCTTGGCCCGCATGGATTCGACCATCGTCACCAGCCGGAAGGTGCCGATGTGCGGGTGGGCCTCGGTGAGGATCTCCGGCGGCGCCCCAGCCTCGACGAACTCGGTCAGCACCTTGCGCCCCAGCTTCCGAGGGTCCTTGATCTGGCTATAGAGCTTTCCGTCCGAGAAGGTGCCGGCGCCGCCCTCGCCGAACTGGACGTTGGACTCCGAGTTCAGTTCGCCCCGCCGCCACAGGCCCCAGGTGTCCTTGGTCCGCTCGCGCACCACCTTGCCGCGCTCGAGGATGATGGGATTGAAGCCCATCTCGGCCAGGATCAGGCCCGCGAACAGGCCGCAGGGTCCGGCCCCGATCACGACTGGCCGGGACCGCAGCTCGGCCGGCGCGCGCGCCACCGGCTTGTAGCCCTCGTCCGGGGTCGGGCCGATCTTGGGGTCGTCCGCCAGTCGAGCCAGCACGGCGGCCTCGTTCGCCACCTCCACATCGACCGAATAGACCCAGAGGATCGCGCTCTTGCGCCGCGCGTCGTTGGCGCGGCGGGCCACCGTCATCGAGATCAGGTCGGCGTCGGCGACGGACAGACGCGCCAGCGCCGCCGCGCGCAGGGCGCCGGGCGCATGGTCCAGGGGCAGCTTCAGTTCGGTGATGCGCAGCATCGGGCCTCTCGGCGGAACGGGCGCGATACCTATTCAGTTTGGCGCGGGACCGCCAGCGCCTCGCCGGCGGCGACCGCAATCAGCACGCCGTTCGCGGCGGCGGCCAGCGCGAGGGGCGCCATGTGTGAAGAGGCCGGCGCGAGGGCGGCCAGGCCCAGCAAGCCCGCCAGCCGCGACGGCGACCACAGGCCGAACACGGCCCGCTTGAAGGCCAAAGCGCCCAGCAGGTACAGCCCGGCCCCGCCCAGAATCGCCGCCGCGGTCTGCGGTCCGCCATGTCCCAGGGGATGAGCCAGGGTCAGTTCGTCGCCAACGGCGGCCACCACGATCCCCGCCACCAGCAGGATCGGCGCGTAGGTGAAGGCCATCCGCCCCATGGCGCCGGGATCGGCCGAGGCGGCGATCCGCTCGCTGGCCGCCTCGGCCGCCGAGCTGAAATAGATCCACCACATCGCAACGCTGCCGGCGAAGGCGACGACGAAGGCCACCGCCGACTCCGGCCTCCAGGCCAGGTTGGCGAAGGTCGCCCCTGTCACCAGGATCGACTCGCCCAGGCAAATGATGATGAAGAGGCCGCAGCGCTCCGCCAGGTGCGCGCCCTCGATGTTCCACACCCCGGTTGGGGTGCGCCCGAGGCCCGGGGTCCAGAAGCTCGCGGCCGGCCCGGCATATTCGATCGCCAGGGCGAGGCCCCAGACCACCAGGCGCCGATCCGGCGGGACGAATGCGCCGGCGATCCAGATCGCGGCCGCGACAGCGAGCCAGATCGCGATCCGCACGAAGTTCAGAAACAGCGGCCGATCGTTCCGTACGGCCGCGAGGATGAAGCCCGACCGCCCGAGCTGGAACGTCGCATAGGCCAGGGCGAAGACCAGGGCGCGGTCCTCGAAGGCGTGAGGCAGCGAGGTCGACAGCACGAGCCCCGCCGCCATCAGACAGAACAGGGCCAGCCGGACCCAGGGATGGTCCGGCTCCAGCCAGTTGGTGCACCACGCGGTGTAGACCCACCCCCACCAGATGGTCATCAGGAGCAGTCCGGCCTCGGCCGCGCCACGCCAGGTCAGGTGTTCCAGAAGGGTGTGCGAAATCTGGGTGATGGCGAAGACGAAGACCAGGTCGAAGAACAGCTCGACCGAGGTCACCCGCGCAGAGTGGCCCCCATCCCGCACCCGCAACAACCGCCCCGCCATGCATCCTCCTCGCGTCGAAAACAGGGTGAGGGCCGGCGCGCCGCCCATCAACCTTGGATTTCGCCTTCGCCCGTCGTTCCGGGGACGCTTAGGCGGCGGGATCGGCGGCCTTGGTCAGAACTCCTCCCACTCGTCGGTGGCGGGGCGGGTCTGCCGGGTGGCGATCATTCGCGCGGCGGCGCGAGGCGGCGGGCTGCGCACCAGAGCGGCGGCCGGAGCCGAGCCCGAGACCCGGAACTGGGCCATCAATTCGTTGAGGTTGTCGGCCTCGCGCGACAGCGAGTGGCTGGCGGCGGTGCTCTCCTCAACCATTGCGGCGTTCTGCTGGGTCACCTGGTCCATCTGATTGACGGCGGTGTTGACCTGATGAAGCCCGGTCGACTGTTCCTGGGCCGAGGCGGCGATCTCGCTGACCAGGCCGTTGATCTGGCTGACCTCGGCCAGGATGCGCTCCAGCGCCTTGCCGGTCTCGCCGACCAGCTGCACGCCCTCGTCCACCTGCTGGGTCGAGGCCGAGATGAGGGCCTTGATCTCCTTGGCGGCTTCGGCGGAGCGCTGGGCGAGGGCGCGG
>CAMFIW010000342.1 GCA_945952355.1 uncultured Phenylobacterium sp.
CACGTGCCCTACCTGGTGGTGCTGAGCGCCGACCACGGCGGGTCCGACTTCCCGGAGCGGCTGGCGGCCCAAGGCTATCCGATGGCCAAGCGGGTCTCGTCGCCGCAGGTGATGGCGCGGGTGAACAAGGCCCTGATGGACCAGTTCGGCCTGGCCAAGCCGCCGCTCAGCGGTACGGTGGAGGAGGCCAACCTCGTCGGCGTTCCCGACGCCGACCATGCGAAGATCCTCGAGGCCGCGGTCAAGGAATTGGCCGCGCAACCCGAAATCGCGGCGGTCTTCACCCGGGAGGAACTGTTGGCGACGCAGGTGCGCAAAGGTGTTCCGCCCGACGAATTGAGCGTCAAGGAGCGCTTCGCCGAGAGCGTTTATCCGGGGCGCTCGCCGGAGATTCAGGCGGCGCTGCAGCCGGGTTCGACCCTGATTCCGGGGCTGCCGGGCCAACTCTTGTCGAGCCATGGCACGGTCTGGGACTACGACCGCCGGGTGCCGATGCTGTTCTGGTGGCCGGGCGCCGCGGGGCAGACCCGGTTCCTGCCGGTGGAGACGACCGACATCGCGCCGACGCTCGCGGCCGCGCTGAAGATCACGCCGCCGGCCGACATCGACGGCCGCTGCCTCGCGCTGGGCGAGACCAGCCCCGTGCGCTGCTAGGCCAGAATGTCGAGCAGGCTCTGCTGCATCTCGTCGGCCGTGCGGATGACTGCGATGTTGGCGCTGAATTCCTGCTTGGCGCTGATCTGCTCCACGGCTTCGGCGCCGTAGTCGACGCCGGAGCCGGGGTCGCCCATGCGGGCGGTGCGCTCGGCCGAGGCCTCGAAGCGGCGCGTCGCGGCGAACAGGCCGTACTGGGCGGTGGCGATCGGGTTCATGTGGCGGGACCTCCCAGCTTCAGCATGAGGCCGGCCGGTAAAGTCTTCGCGAGCGAAGATGGTGAACGGATCGCCGCGTTCGCGCGATCCGTGCGCATGGCGCCAAGCGCTAGCACCAGGCCGCCGAGGACGATCGATCAAGCGGGGCGACAGGTCCCGGGACGGCCGATCCGTGTCGAGCCGCCCCGGCGTCAGCGGATCGTTCAGAGGGTGGCCTTGCCGAGGGCGGCGTAGGTCAGCTTCTGGAAGATCGGCAAGGCGGCGCGGGCGCCCATGCGCTGACCGGTGGCGAGCTGGCTGGCGGCCTCCGGACCGAGCTCCATGGAGTTCTGGATCAGGTAGATCATGATCATGTCCTCCTCCGGATCGCCCTGCCACCAGGTGCCGAAGGCGCCCGGCCAGCCGAACGAGCCGGTGGAGCCCGCGCCCATCCAGGCCTGCTTCTCCGGGTCGGTGATGACCGACAGGCCCAGGCCGAAGCCCTGGCCCATCCAGAAGGGGATGCCCATGAAGGGGATTTCGCGTTGGGCCGGCGTCAGGCGGTTGGTCGCCATCAGCTCGAAGGTCTCTGGCTTGATCAGGCGGACGCCGTCCAGTTCGCCCTTGTTCAGCATGGCGCGGGCGAACGTCAGATAGTCGTCGAGGGTCGAGATCAGGCCGCCGCCGCCGCCGCAGAAGGCGGGACGCTCGTCGTAGTGAGGCAGGGAGACGTCGGCGAGCTTATCGGTGGCCGCGTCGATCTTGTAGAGATGCGCCATGCGGTCGCGCTTTTCCGGCGGGCACCAGAAGTCGGTGTCGACCATGCCCAGCGGGCCGAAGATGCGCTGCTGCAGGAACGCCTCGAACGGCACGCCGGCGATCCGGCCGACCAGGTAGCCCAGCACGTCGGTGGCGTGGCTGTAGTGGAAACGCTCGCCCGGCGGATAGCTGAGCGGCAGCTCGCCCAGGCGCTTCAGCCATTCGTCCGGGCCGTAGGGATTGATCAGCGGCGAGCCCAGCGCCTGTTCGTAGGCGTGGGCGATGGGGCCGATGGAGGTGAAGCCGTAGGCCAGGCCTGCCCGGTGGGTCATCAGGTCGTCGACGGTGATCTCGCGCGGTGCGTCATAGACCTGGTCCAGCGGGCCTTGGGCGTCCTTCAGGACTTTCATGTCCTTGAACTCGGGCAGCCACTTGGTGATCGGGTCGTCGAGCTTGAGCTTGCCTTCCTCCATCAGCATCAGGGCGGCGACCGAGGTGATCGGCTTGGTCATGGAGGCGATGCGGAACATCGTGTCGCGCGTCATCGGCTTGCCGGCCGCGACGTCGCGATGGCCGAGCGCGTTGAACTGGACGTCCTGGCCGCGCCGCCAGATCAGGGTGACGAAGCCCGACAGATCGCCGGCGTCCACCACGCCTTGCAGGGCGCCGGGAATGCGCCCGAGCATCTCGGTGTCGAACTCAACCTTCGACTTCACCACCTGATCGCCGTCCATTCGCCGTTCCTTCCCACGCGCCGGTGCATCCCGGAGTTTCGAAAACCATAGCGCACGGTTGACGCGGGCGTCGTCAAGCGCCGGACGCGCGCGCACCGGTGGACTGCCGTCGCGGCCGGTTGCTGCGATGCCGCAATTGTATACCGGCCGTATGGCCGCTATATCCGCGAACCCTTGTTCCAGCGGGCCTGCACGTCTTGCGCGCCGCCCGCGTCACCCAGAGCTAGGACATCCATGCTGGTGACCCTGATGAAGGCCAAGCTGCACCGCGCGACGGTGACCCAGGCCGATCTGGACTATGAAGGCTCCATCGCCATCGACCGCGATCTGCTCGACGCCTCGGGCATCCTTCCGCACGAGCAGGTGGATGTGCTGAATATCACCACCGGGGCTCGCTTCACCACCTACGCCATCGAGGCGCCGCGCGGCTCGAAGGTCATCGGCGTCAACGGCGCCGCCGCTCGTCTCGTCCAGAAGGGCGACAAGGTGATCGTGGTGACCTATGGCCAGCTGCCGCAGGAAGAAGCCCGCAACTATTCGCCGACCGTAGTGCTGCTGGACGACGGCAACCTGATCAAGCAGGCGGCGTGAGAGCGCCGGCCGCAGTCGCCCTGCTGGCCGCCCTGGCGGTGGCCGGCTGTTCGCCCGGCGCGCCGAAGGGCGTCTCGAAGGACGTCCTCGACGACGCGGTGACGGCCCAGATCGGCGACCCGAACACCTGTGTGCTGATCGGCAAGGCCGGGTCCGGGGCGGTCGTCTATCAGTTCGGCAGTCACGTGACCTGCGGCAAGGCCTGGCCGTCCTGCGACAGCGGCGGCGCGCGCACCACCGACAATCTGCTGAAGGCGGCCGCCCAGGGCGCGCCGCCGGTCCAGGCGAGCTGCCGGTCCCAGGCCGACGGCTCGCGTGGCGTGGGCTGGTCGGCCGGCCCGGTCTCCGGCCATGCCGACCTCGTCTACGCTGCGGCGATGGAGGGCGCGAACACGCCCCCCGGCGTGGTCATCGCCGACAAGTTGCGCCAGGCGTTCGAGCGCGCCGGACTCTAGGCCGCGAGCCAGGTCCCCACGGTGGCTGGGTTGACGCCGGCGAGTACGACGACATCGCCTGTGTTCAGGGTGATGACCATGTTCCCGTTGGAATAGGTGACCGTGTAGGTCAGGCCTGGGTCCAGCGCGACCCGGTCGCCCTCGGCGGAGTTGAAGTCGGCGATCCAGTCGACCCCGCTGCCGGCGGAAGCGTGGAAGGTGTCGGCGCCGGGCCCGCCGTAGATGAGGTCGTCGCCCTTGTCGCCCGAGATCCAGTCGTTGCCCGAGCCTCCGACGATGGTGTCGTTCCCCTGGCCGCCGCGCAGGGTGTCTCCGCCGGGACCGCCGACCAGGCTGTCGTCGCCCATGTTGCCGTACAGCACCTGGTTGGCCCCGGTTCCGGCGATCAGAACGTCGTCACCCTTGCCGCCCGCGAGCCAGTCGGCGCCTGGCCCGCCATAGATGGTGTCGTTGCCGGCGTTGCCGTTCATGTCGTTGAAGCCGGCCTTGGCGATGATCACATCGTTGCCGTCGTCGCCGCGCAGGTAGCTGTTGGTGGACCCGCCGGTGATCGTGTCGTCGCCGGCGCCGCCATAGATGGTTGTCGAAGACGCCGTGCCGGCGCTGGTCAGCACCTCGTTCGCCGCCGTGCCCGTGATCGATTCCACGGGCGAGCTCACGGCGTCGCTGCCCTTGGACGAGAGCTGGCTGAGGACGTAGTTGTAGATCGACGAGTGGTCGGACATGGCGTCGACCACGCCCACGAGGGCGCTGGAATAGTAGCCTGCGGCCGTGGCGGTCCACTTGGTGACCAAGGTGTTGTTGGCCGTCGTATTGGCCAGGGCGCCCGTGCTGCCCGACTGATCGTTGACGGATCCGGTGATGTTGTCGTGCACCGAGATGCTCTCGGCGCCGCCGGAGAGCAGGATCCCGGGTGCGGACTTGTAGTCGGAGCCGGAGGTCTGCAGC
>CAMFIW010000343.1 GCA_945952355.1 uncultured Phenylobacterium sp.
GGATCACCCGGTGCTCCTCGATGGCCTCGTGGATCTTGTCGAGGATGTTGCGGCAGTCCCAGGGCGCCAGGAACTGGCCCTTCTTGACGTGCAGCAGGCCGCCCGCGGCCTGGGTGGCCTTGGCCGCCGCGATCACCAGGTCGGTCTGGCGGCACAGGAAGGCGGGAATCTGGACGAGGTCGGCCACCGCCGCCACCGGCTCGGCCTGCGCCTCGGTGTGCAGGTCCGTGCAGATCGGTACATCGAACTCGGCCTTGATGGCGCGCAGCATCTCCAGGCCCTTCTCCAGGCCCGGGCCGCGATAGCTGTGGATCGAGGATCGATTGGCCTTGTCGAAGCTGGCCTTGAACACGAACGGCAGGCCGAGCTCGGTCGTGATCCGCTTCAGGTGGCTGGCCGCCTGCCGCGCCAGGTCCAGGTCTTCCAGCACGTTCAGCCCGGCGATCACGACCAGGGGCTGCCCCTGGCCGATGGAGATGTTCCATTTGTCGAGGGTCAGGACGGCCATGACGGATTCCGGGGTGGTTGCGGAGATGGGCCTAAGTGGCGCGCGCGCCTGACGATCACAAGTCGGAATCGCGGCGCATCCTTGGCAGTGGCGCCTGCGTACAGTGAGGGCGGGCTTGTCCGCGGCCCGATCGGTCCCGATCTGAGGCTTGTGTTCACTCGAAGGGGACCCTGATGACCCTGGCGAACGAACCCTCTCTGTTCGATCTCGCGCGCTCGCCCCGCGCCTTCCGCCGCCTGCCCGCGCTGGCCGGCGCGACCCCGACCTTCCGCGCCGCGGCACGCCTGATGGTGCTGAACTGGATGGCGGGCGACCTGACCTTCGCCCTGCCCTCCGGCCGCTGCCTGCGAATCCAGGGCGAGGCGCCTGGCCCCACCGCCCGCATCGAGGTGCGCGATTTCCGCTTCATCCGCCGCGCCCTGACCAAGGGCGATATCGGCTTCGCCGAGGCCTACATGGCTGGCGAGTGGGACACGCCCGACCTCACGGCCGTCCTGTCGATCTTCGCCCTGAACTTTCAGAACCTGTCGCGCGTGACCGAGGGCAATCCGCTGATCGGCGCGTTCAGCTTCATCGGCCATGCCCTCAACCGCAACACGCGGCGCGGCTCGCGCAAGAACATCCACGCCCACTACGACCTGGGCAACGCCTTCTATTCGCGCTGGCTCGATCCCAGCATGACCTACTCCGCCGCCCGCTATCAGCAGCCAGGCCAGTCGCTGGAGGCCGCCCAGGCCAACAAATACCGCACCCTCGCTCAAGCCATGGACCTGCGCGCCGGCCACCATGTGCTGGAGATCGGCTGCGGCTGGGGTGGGTTCGCCGAATACGCCGCCCGGGAGCTCGGCGCGAAGGTCACCGCCATCACCATCTCCCAGGAGCAGTTCGACTTCGCCCGCGAGCGCATGGCCCGCCAAGGCCTCTCCGACCGGGTCGACGTCCGCCTCATCGACTATCGCGACATCGAGGGCCAGTTCGACCGCGTCGCCTCGATCGAGATGTTCGAGGCGGTCGGCGAGCGCTACTGGCCTGCCTATTTCGAGAAGATCGCCGAGGTGCTGAAGCCCGGCGGCCGCGCCGGCCTGCAGATCATCACCATCCGCGACGAGCTGTTCGACGGCTACCGCCGGCGCGCCGACTTCATCCAGAAGTACATCTTCCCAGGCGGCATGCTGGCGGCCGAGACGCCGCTGAGGGCCGTCACCGACGCCGCGGGCCTGGGCTGGACCGGCGTTTCGCGGTTCGGGCTCGACTATGCCGACACCCTGGCCGCGTGGAAGCGGGCCTTTCAAGATGCCTGGCCATCCATCGCCCCGCTCGGCTTCGACCTGCGCTTCCGCCGGCTCTGGGAGTTCTATCTCAGCTATTGCGAAGCGGGCTTCCGCACCGAACGGACCGACGTCGTCCAACTCGGCTTGATCAAGGCCTGACACGGTCCGCAAGGAATCTGGGTCAGCCTCCCGATTTAATCGAAGCCGGTGAAGCTTGAGCTTCCTCTGGCCGAGCCGCGTTCCGCCCCCTAAGTAGCGGGCCATGACCGTCGCACCCAGCGTCCTCGACGCCATCGGAAACACGCCGCTGATCCGCCTCAACCGCGCGAGCGCGGCGACCGGCTGCGAGATCCTCGGCAAGGCCGAGTTCATGAACCCCGGGGCCTCGGTCAAGGACCGGGCGGCGCTCTACATCGTGCGCGACGCCGAGCGACGGGGCCTGTTGCGTCCCGGCGGCCGGATCGTGGAAGGCACCGCGGGCAACACCGGCATCGGCCTGGCCATGGTCGGCGGGGCGCTGGGCTACAAGACCACCATCGTCATCCCGCGCACCCAGAGCCAGGAGAAGAAGGACGCCATCCGCCTGCTCGGCGCCGAACTGGTCGAGGTCGACGCGGTTCCCTATTCCAACCCCGACAACTATGTCCGCTATTCCGGCCGCCTGGCCGAGGAGCTCAACGCCAAGGAGCCGGCCGGAGCGATCTGGGCCAACCAGTTCGACAACGTCGCCAACCGCCAGGCCCATATCGAAACCACGGGCCCCGAAATCTGGGCCCAGACGGACGGCAAGGTCGACGGCTTCATCAGCGCCGTGGGCTCGGGCGGCACCCTGGCCGGCGTCGCCGAGGCGCTGCGCGAGCGCAATCCGGCGGTGAAGATCGGCCTCGCCGACCCTCACGGCGCGGCGCTCTACAGCTACTATGCGACTGGCGAGCTCAAGGCCGAGGGCAATTCGATCAGCGAGGGCATCGGTCAGGGCCGGATCACGGCCAATCTCGAAGGCCTGAGGATCGACAATCCCTACCGCATCTCCGACACCGAGATGATGGAGGCCATCATCGAACTCGCCCAGCACGAGGGTCTGGTCATGGGCGGCTCGACCGGCATCAATGTCGCCGGCGCCATCCGCATGGCCAAGGATCTTGGACCCGGCCACACCATCGTGACGGTTCTCTGCGACCAGGGCGCGCGCTACCAGAGCAAGATCTTCAACCCCGCCTTCCTCGCCGAACGCGGCCTGCCCGTTCCGCCCTGGATCTGACCCCGGCCCACACCATGACCGATCCGCTCGTCTCCACCGCCTGGCTGGCCGACCATCTCGGCGACGCCGACCTGCGCATCGTCGACGCCAGCTGGTGGATGCCGGCCGAGGACCGCTCGGGCGCTGTGGAATTCCGCGAGGCCCATGTCCCGGGCGCGGTCTTCTTCGACATCGACGCGATCGCCGACCGCGCGGTCGACCTGCCGCACATGCTGCCGGCCCCGGAGGCCTTCGCCGAGGCCGCCGGCGCGCTCGGCCTGGCCCGCGAGGCGACCATCGTCGTCTACGACACCTTCGGCGTCCGAGCCTCGGCCCGCGTCTGGTGGACCCTGCGCGTGATGGGCTACCGCAAGGTCCTCGTGCTGGACGGCGGCCTGAAGGCCTGGCGCGCGGAAGGCCGCCCCCTCGAGAGCGGTGAGCCCCAGCCGGTCGCCACGACGGTGACGCCGGCCTTCGACGCCGCCCTGGTCCGCAGCCTCACCGACATGCGCCGCCTGGTTGGAGGAACATCGGCCCAGGTGGTCGACGCCCGCGGCGCGGCGCGCTTCCGCGGCGAGGCGCCCGAGCCTCGCGCCGGCCTGCGCTCGGGCCACATGCCGGGCGCCTTGAACGTGCCCTTCGACAGCCTGCTGAACCCCGACGGCCGCATGAAGCCGGCCGCCGATCTCACCCCGATCTTCGACGCCGCCCGCGTCGACCTCGACCAGCCGATCGTCACCAGCTGCGGCTCCGGCGTCACCGCCTCCGTCGTCACCCTGGCGCTCGCCCGCCTCGGCCGCGACCGCGTGGCGGTCTATGACGGCTCTTGGACCGAATGGGGCGGCCTCGCCGACGTCCCGGTCGTCACCGGTCCATGATTGTCATCCGCCTCGCGACGACGAACGACATCCCCGAACTCCCCCGCATCGAACGCTCGGCCGGCGAGGCCTTTCACGCCACCGCCCACGCCTGGGTCGCGGACGACGAGGACACCCCGGAAGAGCTCTATCCGCCTCGCGTCGCGGCCGGGAACGTCTTCGTGGCCGAGGTCGATGGCCATCTCGCGGGCTTCGTCGACGCTAGCGTCACGGCCGGCGACCTGCATTTCTGGTCCCTCGACGTTCGCCATGAGCACCAGGGCAAGGGCATAGGCCGCGCGCTGATGGCCGCCACCCGCGAGCGCGCCATACGGCTCGGCTGCAAGGGCCTGACGCTCACCACCTTCGTCGACGTGCCGTTCAACGCGCCGTTCTACGAGAGCCTGGGCTTCTCGATCCTGCCCGCCCCGCCCAAGCGCCTGGCCAAGATCCTCGCCACCG
>CAMFIW010000344.1 GCA_945952355.1 uncultured Phenylobacterium sp.
GAGTTCGACGACGCCGACCAGATCCTGTCGGAGACCGGGCTCACCGCCTTCCACGTTCCCGGCGAGCACGACATGCTCGACGAGGGCGGCGGCGCGGCCTTCCTCAAGCGCTACGGCAAGGGAAGCGCCGGCGACGGCTGGTTCAGCTTCGACCATTCCGGCGTCCACTTCGTGGGCCTGGTCAATGTGAAGGACCTCAAGGCCGGCGGCATGGGCCACCTGGGCGAGGCGCAACTGGCCTGGCTGCAGCAGGACCTCGAGGACCGCTCGTCCTCGACCCCGATCGTGGTCTTCACCCACATCCCGATGTGGGCGCTCTATCCGGAATGGGGCTGGGGGACGGACGACAGCGTCCAGGCCATGTCGATGCTGCGGCGGTTCGGCTCCGTCACGGTGCTGAACGGCCACATCCACCAGGTGATCCAGAAGGTGGAGGGCAATGTCGCCTTCCACACCGCCCGATCCACCGCCTTCCCCCAACCCGCCCCCGGCCAGGGCCCAGCGCCCGGCCCGATGAAGGTCCCGGCCGGCGACCTGCGCGGCATGCTGGGCGTCCGCACGGTCAATCTCGTGCGCGGCCACCAGCCGCTGGCCGTCATCGACACGCCCCTCGCCTGAACCAAAGGACAGTTCCTTGCGTCATCTCCTCCCCGCCCTCGCCCTGGCGGCGACCCTCGCCGCGCCCGCCTTCGCCGCGCCGGCCCCGGTCACCGTCAAGATCGCCAACTTCACCTTCGCCGCCCCGGTGGTGACGGTCCCCGCCGGGACCACCGTCACCTGGGTCAATGAGGACGACATCCCCCACACGGTCGTCGCCGACGACAAGACCATGTTCAAATCCAAGGTCCTCGACACCGGCGACAGGTTCGCCTTCACCTTCGCCAAGCCGGGGACCTACGGCTATTTCTGCTCGATCCACCCGCACATGACCGGCAAGATCGTGGTCAAGGCGCCCTGAAGCATGTCCGCACTGGTCCTTCGCCCGTTCCTGGCTGTCGCGTCCAAATCCCCGGACCGCGGGCGGGAACGCGCGAGCGCGGCGCGTCGGCCAGAGGGCGTCGCCGCCGAGCCGCCGTTGGATCCGGGCGAGGCGCGCCGATTCCGCGAGGTCCTGCTGCCGCATCTCGACGCGGCCTACGGCTTCGCGCGGCTGCTGACCCGCGACCCGACGGCGGCGGAGGACCTGGCGCAGGAGGCCTATCTGAAGGCCTATCGTAGCTTCCGCGGCTATCGCGGCGGCGACGCCAAGGCCTGGCTGTTCGCGATCCTGCGCACCAGCTTCATTTCCGAAGCCCGTCGCGGGCGCGGCTTCACCGAGCTGGCCGAGGCCGACGCGGCGGACCAGGTCGCCGATCCGGGCGAGACGCCGGAAGCCGCCCTGGTGCGCGAAGGCGACGGGGCGGCGGTGCGCGCCGCCGTCGAGGCCCTGCCCGATCCGTTCCGCGAGGCGATCGTGCTGCGCGAGGTGGAGGAGATGAGCTATCGCCAGATCGCCGACGTCACCGCCACGCCGATCGGCACGGTGATGTCGCGCCTGGCGCGGGCGCGCCGCTTGCTGGCCGCGGCCCTGGCGGGGAAGGACCACCGATGAGCAATCCCTGCTCCGACCGCGAGGACCTGCTGCAGGCGCTGGTGGACGGCGAGCTCGACGCCGCCAACGCCGTGGCCCTGGAAGCCCACCTGAAGACCTGCGCCGGATGCGCCGCCCATCATCGCACCCTGCTGGCCCTGCGCGACCGCATCGCCGAGGCCGAACTCGCCACGCCGGCTCCGGCCCACCTGCGCCAGCGCATCGAGGCGATGATCGAGGCCGAGGGACGCCGGCCCGCCCCTGCCCGCAAACGGCCCTGGTGGGCCGGCGTCGCCGCGGCCTGGACGACGGCCGGCGCCATGGCCGCGGTCGCCGCGAGCCTGATGGTGGTCGAACTCAATGCCGCGACCTCGACCCTGGAGACCCAGCTGGTCGCGAACCACGTGCGCTCGATGCAGGTCGGCCACCTGATCGACGTCGCGACCTCGGACCGGCACGTGGTCCGGCCCTGGTTCAACGGCAAGATCGACTTCGCCCCGCCCGTACCGGAGCTGGCGGAGCAGGGCTTCCCGCTGGCCGGGGGCCGGCTCGACTATGCCGACGGCCGCACCGTGGCGGCGATCGTCTACCGGCGCCGCGCCCACGCCATCAACCTGTTCGTCATGCCGCACCGCGACGCAGGCTGGACCCCGCCATGGTCCCGTAGCCATCCGGCGGGCGGATACTCCGTGGTGCGCTGGACACGCGCGGGCCTGGACTACTGGGCGGTGTCGGACGTCGAGGGGGGCGAACTCGACGCGTTCCGCAAGGCTTTCGAGGCCAAGGCCGCGAGCTAGGCGTAGGCGGCCGCGATCAAGCGCATGGAGCGGGGGTCGCCGATCAGGGCGGCGGACTGCTTGTTCATCGTGTAGGCCCCGGCGAGGCGTCGCTGCGGGTCAGCGAAGGCGCACGACCCGCCCCAGCCGGAATGGCCGAAGGTGGCCAGGCCCGGGCCCCAGACCTGGATGGTCTCGTTGCGCATCACCCCGGCGCCCCAGCTCATCTCGAAGGGCAGGACGAGGTCCATCCCGCGGATGCGCTCGCGGGCCATTTCCGAGATCAGCGCCGGGGAGAGGATATCCTCACCGTCCAGCCAGCCCTCGTTGGCGAGCGCGCCCATCAGCCGCGCCAGGGCCGGCGCAGTGGCGTGGCCGGTGGCCGAGGGGATTTCCATCCGCCGCCACGCCGCGGGATCGCGCCCGCCCGGCTGGGCCCAGGGGGTGAGGAAGGCGGCGCGGGTCGCATCGTTCAATTGGCCGAAGTTCGGCAGGGCGTTGGGCCGCACGAGATCGGCGACGCGATGATGCTCGGCGTCCGGCAGGCCGATCCAAAGGTCGAGCTCGAACGGGACCGCGAAGTCATCGCGCAAAGCCTGGCCCATGGTGCGCCCCTCGGCGCGGCGGAAGATCTCCCCGGCCAGGTAGCCATAGGTGATCGGGTGATAGCCGCTGGCCGTGCCCGGCGGCCAGATCGGCGCCATGGCCGCGAGCCTGGCGCAAATGGCGTCCCAGTCGAACCAGAGCGCGGGATCCATTTCCTCTGGGAAGCCGGAGAGGCCGTCCTGGTGGCTCATCACCTGCTCGATCGTTATGGCGCCCTTGCCCGCCTGGCCGAAGTCGGGCCAGAGGTCGGCGACCTTCTGGCCGTAGTCCAGCCGGCCGGCCTCGACGGAGCGGGCGATCAGCAAGGCCGCCAGCGCCTTGGTGGTCGAGAAGATCGGGACGAGCGTGGTCTCGTCGAAGGGTCGTGTCTTGGCGCGGTCGGCGTGGCCGGCCCAGATGTCGACGACGAGCTGGCCGTTCTCGACCAGGCTGAAGCGGGCGCCCAGTTCCTCCTCGCGGGTGAAGTTGTCGGCGAAGGCGGCGCGGACCGCGGCGAAGCGTTCGGGACAAACCCCGTGGATATCGATCCCGTTCACGCCAGCCGCTCCATCCGCACGCTGGGGGCGGCCGTCTTCAGCTTGGGGCCCAGGCCGACGATCGGAAGGTCCGCCCCGCCCTGGGCCGCGGCCACGGCCTCGGCCAAGCCGCCGACGGCGCGCGACAGGGCGTAGTGACCGGCCAGGCCATCGATCAGGGCGGCGGCGAACAGGGCGCTCAGGAGGTCGCCCGTACCCTTGGGGGCGGAGGCGGCGCGGGGGTGAGCGGCGAGCCAGGCCTCGTTCGCATCGGCATAGACCACGCCGATCTCGCTCCCCCGGTTGACGGAGGAGACCAGGACAGGGCGTCCCATGCGCCGGGCGGCCGCCACGGCCTCGGCCGGGGTGCGGGCCTCAAGGGCGGCCAGGTGGCTGAGCTCCCAGGCGTTGGGGGCGATCAGGTCGGCGCGGGGGATCAACTCGTCGAGAATGGCCTCGGCGGTGGCCTGGGGTACATAGAGGCCCTTGGGCGCGTCGCCCATGGTGGGGTCCACCATGATGATCGGAGGCTTGGCGCGCCGCGCGCCGCGAACCGCGTCGATGGCCTGGGCCGCGATCCGTACCTGGTCGGGCGAGGCGAAATAGCCGGTCAGGACAAGGTCGACCTGAGCGAACAGGCCATTGGCCTCGATGCCCGCCAGCATGCCCTCCAGGACCTCGACGGCGACCTGCGCGCCGCCGGGCGGCCCCCAGCCGGGGTGGCGGCCATAGAGCACGGTCGGCACCAGGATCGGATCGATGCGCAGGGCCGCGAGCGCAAGCGCCTGGGCTCCGCCGCCCACACGGCTCGCCGACACGTGACTGGAGATGACGAGGGCCTGGGGCATCGAGAGGGACTTACC
>CAMFIW010000345.1 GCA_945952355.1 uncultured Phenylobacterium sp.
AAATTGTGCCTCAAAAGAAAAGATAGTGTATTTGCTGGCGGGGATCTAACAACCCTTAGTTGTGAATGCGTAGAGCGCCGCGCAGAAGCGTCAGCGGACCGCAAATGGTGGGTCTCGCACGGTGAAAGCAGCGGGTGTCGGTCCGTCAACGTTCCGCGGCAGGCGGCATGGTGAAGTCATTCAGGAAAGTGACGAGCCTCTCAAAAAATGGATCAAGCTCATCGGCGCGGGATTAAGTAGCATTAACGAATGAGTAACCATGATGTACGGTCATTCGTTCGATTTTTTGACAAAGTGTTCGATCAAATAAGCTGGACCACAGGAGTCCAGCTTTTTCTAGCGTGTTGTTTTAAGTCGAACTCATTCCTCCCGTTCAATCTGTTTCGTGACGCGTAACACAACGCCACGGGTTGTCCATGTTTCTGGCCTCGCTTTTACGATCCGTTCACCATCTCGGCACCGATCGTCGTGGTTCGCTCGCGCCGACCTTCGCGCTGCTCTCGGTTCCCATGGTCCTCATGGTCGGCATGGGGGTCGACTACGGCAACGGCGTCCGCGCTGTGTCGAAACTACAGTCCGCGGCCGACAGTGCCGTCCTCGCCGCGGCCCGGCTGAGTGATCCGGATGCGGGCCGGGCGGACACCGCGCTGCGCTACTTCCGCGCGCATCTCGACTCGAACCTCGCGTCGATGGTGAAGACGAGCCAGTTCACGCTGGCCCAGGACGGCAACACCGTCACCGGCCTGATCACGGCGCAGATCCCCACCAGCGTCTCGCAGGTGATGGGGGCCACGATGATGAGCAAGACCATCACGTCGACGGCGGCGATCGCCAAGCCGGACATCCGCCAGCTCGACCTCGTCTTCTGCATCGACGCCACGGGCTCGATGTCCAACACGCTCAACGCGGTGAAGACGAATGCCCTGAACCTCGAGGCCAACCTCAACGACGAGCTCGTGCGTCGCGGCATCGCCAAGTTCGACGCCATGCGCGTGCGGGCGATCTACTACCGCGACTACGGCGGCAACTACATGAACGGAACGTCGAGCTACACGGTGAGCTACTGGAACGGCACCAAGTACGCCAGCAAGACGTCGAAGCCCTCCGACCCCGACTACTGGACCTATGTCGGCGACGTCCCCCCGATGAAGACGTCGAGTTTCTTCAACCTGCCGGGCAGCCGGACCGACTTCCAGAGCTACGTGAACCCCGAGACGGCCAATGGCGGCGGCGACCTCCCGGAATCGGGACTCGAATGCGTCAACGAGGCGATGGACAGCCCCTGGGCCAAGGTCGGCGACACGCCGGCCGGCGGCGGCACCAAGCCGCTGCAGGCGGTCTATCCCACGATCGTGGTGTGGACCGACGCGGCGGCGCACAAGCCCGGCTACTCGCTGAGCCTTAAGAACCCCAACTATCCCGCGGCCTCCAAGATGCCCCGCACCTACACCGACCTGAAGGCCAAGTGGGACAACGCCAACACCATCGACCAGAACCGCAAGCTCCTGGTCTTCTTCGGCAATCCCGACCAGTCCACCAACGACCGCGACGGCCTGGCCAACGGCTGGCAGACGCTCAAGCTGTGGCCGGGCTTCATGGTGGGCGGCACGCTGACCGAGGGCAACGCCAACATGGTCACGAAGCTGGCGGACGCGATCGCGAGCCGGGTGCGGGCCCCCACGCTGACCCAGTGATCCGAACCTCCAGGGGTCGCCTGCGTTGACCCGCCGACCCGACCCGAGGAGGTGCACATGGTCAAGACCCACACTGCGTTCATCCTGGCGTGCGCGGCAGCCGCCGCGATCCTCGCCACTCCCGCCGCTGCCCAGGATCGCTACGGCGCCCAGGAGCGCGACGGTATCGACCGCATGCACGAGATGCACATGGGCGGCTGGGACCGCGGCGATCGCTCCTGGTCAGGCGAGGATCGCCGCGACTGGCGGTCCGACAACCGCCGCGACCGCTGGTCCGACCGCCGCGCCAACGACGACGAGGACCGCGACCGCGGGATGGCCCAGCGCGACGGACGGCGCGGCGGGGCTTCCTTCATGCTGCGGTCCGGCGACACGCGGCTCGCCGTGCGCTGCAGCGCGCAGGAGACCATGCGCGCCTGCGTCGAGGCGGCGACCACGCTCATGGACCGGGCGCGGGCGGCCGGAGCAACCGACGGCGTCGCGCGGCCGAACGCGACCACGCCGCCCACCACGCCTCCCTGACCGGCTCCCCCCAAGGCCAAGCCTGCCCAAGGCCGAGCCTGCTGAAGGCCAAGTCTCCCCAAGGCCAAGCCTCCGCCGTGTCGTGCCTGCCACGGCGCGGCGGATAGCGGGTTCGGGGGTGGCTCGCGCGCGTCGGCGCCTGTAGAAGAGCGCCCATGAGCGACATCACCGTGCCCGCGGCGGGCACGCGCGGGGCGTGGGTGGAGGAGGTCCGCTCCACGCTCGCGCTGGCCTGGCCGCTGATCCTGACCAACATCGCCCAGACGGGCATGACCACGACCGACGTCCTGATGATGGGACGGATCGGGCCGGAGGCGGTCGCGGCGGGCGCTCTCGCGGCGAACCTGCATTTCGCCCTGCTCATCTTCGGCATCGGGGTGATGAGCGCGGCTTCGGCCCTCATCGCGACCGAGAAGGGCCGCCGCCAGCACGCCGTCCGCGAGGTGCGCCGCACCGTGCGCCAGGGCCTGTGGTCCGCGCTCGCCATCTCCATCCTGGCCTGGTGCGTGCTGTGGAACGGCGAGTGGATCCTGCTCGCCATGGGGCAGCAGCCGGCGCTGGCGTCCGCGGCGGGCGGCTATGTCCGCATGCTGATGTGGAGCTTCCTGCCGTTCCTGTCCTACCTGGTGCTGCGCTCCTACCTCGCGGCCCTGGAACGGCCGACATGGGGGCTTTTCGCCGTCGTCATCGGGCTCGTGCTCAACGCGATCCTGAACTGGGTGTTCATGTTCGGCCACCTGGGCTCGCCGGCCCTGGGACTGCCGGGGTCGGGGCTCGCCACGACGGTCCATGGTGTTCGTGCTCGCGGCGGTGGTGAGCCTGGATCGCCGCTTCCGGCGCTATCGGCTGTTCGGACGGTGGTGGGTGCCCGACTGGGACCGGCTGCGCGATTTCTGGCGGCTCGGCTTCCCCATCGGGGCGACGCTCGTCTTCGAGGTCAGCATCTTCAACGCCGCCGTCTTCCTGATGGGCCTCATCGGGCAGCCCCAGCTCGCGGCCCATGCCATCGCCATCCAGATCGCGGCGCTCACCTTCATGGTGCCGATGGGCTTTGCCCAGGCGGCCACGGTGCGCGTGGGCAAGGCCTTCGGCGCGCGCAACCGGGACGAGATCCACCGGGCCGGCTGGACGGCCTTCGCGCTGGGCATCGGCTTCATGACCCTCACGGCCGTGCTCATGCTCGTCGTGCCCAAGCCGATGATCGGCGCCTTCATCGACGTCGAGGATCCGCGCAACGCCACCGTTGTCGGCTTCGCCGTCTCCTTCCTGGCCGTCGCGGCGCTCTTCCAAGTGGCGGATGGCGCGCAGGTGCTGGGCGCTGGCATGCTGCGCGGCCTCCACGACACGCGCCTGCCGATGCTGTTCGCGCTGGCGGGCTACTGGGGTCTCGGCCTGCCCATCGGCGTCGCGCTGGGCTTCTGGGCCGGACTGGGCGGGGTGGGCATCTGGATCGGGCTCGCGGCGGGGCTGACCATGGTGGCCGTGCTGATGATGCGCCGCTGGACGGCGCGCGACGCGCTGGGCCTTCTGCCGTCCCGCAACGAAGGTTGACCGGCCGGGCGCCCGGCGCCCACACTCCCTCGACGGAAAGGACGGCTCCATGCTCGACCACATCGGCTTCCCGGTTCGCGACTACCAGCGCTCGAAGGCCTTCTACCAGCGGGTCCTCGCGCCTCTCGGCTACAGCCTCGTCATGGAGGTGACCCCGGAGGATGGCGCGGCGGGCTATCACGGCGGCTTCGGCCGGGACGGCAAGCCGTTCTTCTGGATCAACGAAGGCGAGCCCATCCAGGGCATCCTGCATGTCGCGTTCCGCGCCGCCGACCAGGACGAGGTCGACCATTTCTACGCCGTCGCCCTCGGCGAGGGCGCGACGGACAACGGCCCTCCCGGCCTGCGCCCCCACTACCACCCCACCTACTACGGCGCCTTCGTCTTCGATCCCGACGGCCACAACATCGAGGCGGTCTGCCACGAACCCAGGCGCTGAGCGGATTTCGCCGCGCCGGGGCCCGGCCACCCACGGCTTGAGGGCGGCCCGGCAAAATCGTGCATGCCCGGGCTCGGCCCTTCGGGATTCACACATCTCACTCGAGCCCGAAGGAAGGG
>CAMFIW010000346.1 GCA_945952355.1 uncultured Phenylobacterium sp.
GCGTTCTGCTTGGCGATCTGATGGCCCGCGACGCTGCCGACGATGTGGCGGGTGTGTGTCTCGGCGGTCGCCGTATCGTTAACAGCGACAGCGTTGCCCACCAGGGCGCCGCCGATGGCGCCCACGACCGTGCCGGTGTTCCCCGCGCGATGGGGATCCTTGCAGACCCAGACCTTGTGCCGGCGCGGCGCGGCGTCAGCGGTCATGGGGGCGGCGGTCACGGCCAGGGTGGCCAGGATCAGGGCGGGAGCGACGAACTTGCGCATGAGGCGAACTCCTTATGGCGGGTCGGGGTCGATAACCCCTGAACAAGGCGAAGGTTGCGCACGGCGCGCTTGAACCGTCGATGAATTCGAATGTCGGCCTGCCGACAGGTCCGCGCGCGGCGCGTTCGAAACAGTTTGCAGGATTGACGCGCGGGCGAAATGCTCCCGCGCGGTCCGCAGCCTAGGCCGTCGCGCGGCGGGGCGGGCGGATCAGGAAGGACGGCCATGGCCTCGATCGACGCTGTGAACGCGCAAGCCCAGTCGGACGGGCTGCCGACGCCGTGGCGCTACTGGGCGATCGCGACCATCGCGCTCGCCATCACCATGTCGGTCCTGGACAGCGCGATCGCCAACGTGGCCCTGCCGACCATCGCGCGCGACCTGAACGCGAGCGCCGCAAGCTCCATTTGGATCGTCAACGCCTATCAGATCGCCATCGTGATCTCGCTGCTTCCGCTCGCCTCGCTTGGAGAGGTGGTGGGCTACCGGCGGATCTCCCAGGCGGGGCTGATCGTCTTCACCATCGCCTCCCTGGCCTGCGCGATGTCGCAAGCCCTGATGCAGCTCAGCCTGGCGCGGGTGCTGCAGGGTTTCGGGGCCGCTGGGATCATGAGCGTCAACGGCGCGCTCGTGCGGTTCACCTATCCGCATCGGCTGCTGGGCCGAGCGGTCGGAATCAACGCCTTGGTGGTGGCCATCGCCTCGGCGGTGGGCCCGACGGTGGCGAGCGCGATCCTGGCGGTCGGGCATTGGCGATGGCTGTTCGGCGTGAACATCCCCATTGGCCTTGTCGCGATCGCTATCGCGAGCTTCGCCCTGCCCGAGAACGAGCTCATCAAGCGCCCGCTGAACGTGATGGGTGCGGCCCTGAACGCGGCGACATTCGGCCTGCTGATCACCGGCGTGCAGTCGCTGACCCACGAAGGCGCGGCGGGGCTGGCGGCGCTGGAGATCGCTGGCGGACTGGCCGCCGGGATGTGGCTCGTGCGCCGGGAAGCGCGGCGAGACTCACCCCTGGTTCCGGTCGACCTGATGCGGATCCGCCTGTTCTCGCTCTCGGTGGCGACATCCATCGCCTCGTTCGCCGCCCAGATGCTGGCTTTCGTGTCGCTGCCGTTCAATTTTCAGGAACGGATGGGCTTCAGCGCCGTGGAGACGGGTCTGCTGATGACGCCGTGGCCTTTGGGCGTGGCGGTCGCCGCGCCGCTCGCCGGCTGGCTGGCGGACCGCTATGCGGCAGGTCTGTTGGGCGGGATCGGGCTGGCCGCTTTCGCTGGCGGACTGGCGGCGCTGGCGATTCTGCCGGAACACGCGACCCATGCTGACATCGCCTGGCGCATGGCCCTGTGCGGCGTTGGCTTCGGCTTCTTCCAGTCGCCGAACAATCGCGCCCTGCTGGGCTCGGCGCCGCGGTCGCGGGCCGGAGCGGCGGGCGGCATGCTGGGCACGGCGCGGCTGATCGGCCAGTCGAGCGGGGCCGTGGCGGTCGCCGGTCTCTTCAAGCTGTTCCCGGTTCAGGGGCACGTTTTCGCCCTGGTCGCCGCCGCGGTGACGGCCGCCGTCGCCGCGGCGATCAGCCTGACACGGCTGGTCGAGCCCAAGGGGCCGGCCGAGCCCACCGCGGAAAAGGCCGTCGAGGGCGACTTCGGCTAAGCCGCCTTGGACGGCGCCGCGCCGCTGGCGAGATCCGATCCCCCGGGGCGGGGTCAATGCATGTTCTGAAAGACCTGGGTCAGGCGGAAGATCGCCGGCAGCAACAGGACCCCGATCAGACAGGGGAAGATGAAGAGGATCAGCGGGACGGTGAGCTTCACCGGCAGGGCCAGGGCTTTCTCCTCCGCCCGCAGCATCCGCTTGGCGCGCATGTCGACCGAGAAGACCGAAAGGGTTTCGCCGAGACTGGTGCCCATGTCCTCGGACTGGCGCAGCATGGTGGCGAGCGCGCGGGCGTCGTCGATGCCCAGGCGGTCGGCGAAGGCGGCCCAGGCCTCCTTGCGCGCCCTGCCTGCGCGCAACTCCAGGGTCAGCATTCTGAGATGGACCGCGAGGTTCGGATAGCGGCGGGCGAGTTCGTCGCAGACGCGAGCGACGGCGGCGTCAAGGCTGAGCCCCGCCTCGACGGAGGCGACAAGCAGGTCCAGCAGGTCCGGGAACCCTTCGAGATATTCCAGCTCGCGTTGGCGCTGGCGGTGTCGCAGCACCTGATCGGGGCCCAGCAGGGCCGCGGCGGCCAGGGCGACCGCCATCAGCACGGGCGTCAGCCCACCGCCTCGCATGGCCATGGGCATGAGCAGGATCGCGCCGAGCGTGGCGACGCCGAGGGCGACGGCGCGGGCGCCGAGATACAGAGCGGTGGCCTCGCGGCCGTGGAATCCGGCGCGGGTGAGCCGCATGCGGATGTCGGACACCTGCCCCGGGTCGCGGATCGCGGCGTTCTGGCCGAGGCGGCGCACACCCTCGAAGATGGCGCTGCGCGGGCGGTCGGGCTCGATCAGTCCGGCGGTCGAACCGTTCTGGAACCGGGCCCGGCGAATGGCGCGGGCGCGCAACTCATTGAACGCCAGAACGGCGCCCGAACCGATGCTGAGGGTCAGCAGGCCGATGGCGACCAGGGTGATGATCGTCTGGAGGCGGACGAGGTCCATGGCTCAAATCCGCATGTCGACCATGCGCCGCATGATCACGTTGCCGACGAAGACCCAGAAGCCCATCGCCGCGAGGCCGGTCTGGATGAAGGGCTCGTGGATGACCTCGCCGTAGAACTTGGGGGACAGCAGGCTGATCGCGCCGCCGGCGATGAAGGGGGCCGCGGTCAGGATCGTCGCGGAGACCCGGCCCTCCGCGGACGCCGCCTTGATCTTAAGGCGCATGCGGTGGCGTTCGCGCACCGTGTTGGCGTTGAGCTTCAGCAGGCCCGTGAGATTGCCGCCGGCGCGTTCCTGCAGGCGCACGGTCGCGGCGAACAGGTCGACGTCCGGATGCTGGCAGCGCTGTGACATGCGCGCGATGGCCTGCTCCAGGGTGGCGCCGTAGGCGATCTCGTCGGAGGCCATCCCGAATTCGGTGCCGATGGGATCGGACATCTCGCGACCCACGAGAGCGACGGCGGTGGGAACCGGGTGCCCGGCCTCCAGGCTGCGGACAACGATCTCCAGCGCCTGGGGAAGCTGCATGCCCAGAGCCTTCGCGCGGCGGCCAGCCATGACCTTCAGGAACAGCAGGGGGCCACCGATCCCGCCGATCGCCAGGCCGATGGGGATGGCCAGCAGATTGCGGCTCAACAGATAGGCGACCGCCGCGCCGCCGAGCGCCGCAACGCCGGCGATCAGCGCCCAACGCCGGGGATCGTAGGGGACGCCGGAGCGCATGATCAGGTCAGCGAGCCAGGCGCCGGTCGGATCGCCCGCGGCATTCAGCCCCCGCTGCTTGCGAAGTTCCACCACGAGGTCGGCGATGCCGCCGCCGACGTTATCGGCCACGACCAGGCGACGGTTGACCTTGCGCTTGGCCTGGGCGGTGCGCAGCAGGCCGCCGGCGGCCTGGCCGGCGGCGAACACCGCGGCGAAGACGAGGATCAGATAAGCGGTCGTGGCGTCGAACTTCATCAGCCAAGCACGCGCGAAGGGTCGAAATTGGCCGAGTCGTAGGCGATGCTGCGCCGCTGCATCTCCTCCAGGCAGCGGGGACGCAGGCCGGTGGCGCGGAACTCGCCGTGCACCGTGCCGTCGGCGGCGGTGTGGGTGCGGTTGAAGGCGAAGATCTCCTGCATCTGGACCACCTGGCCTTCCATCCCGGTGATCTCGGTGACGCTCATCAGCCGCCGCTTGCCGTCCGACAGACGCATGACCTGGACGATCAGGCCGACGGCGGAGGCGATCTGGCCGCGCACCGCCTCGGGACTGAGCTTCATGCCCGACATGGCCACCATCTGCTCCAGGCGGGTGATGGCGTCGCGCGGGTTGTTGGCGTGGATTGTGGCCATGGAGCCTTCGTGGCCCGTATTCATGGCCTGGAGCTGTCTCTTATACACATCTCCGAGCCCACGAGACTAGGCATGA
>CAMFIW010000347.1 GCA_945952355.1 uncultured Phenylobacterium sp.
GATGGCCCATGATCCAGATGTCGTCATCGAGGAACGCCACCATCTCGCGGCCCTCGAAATCCTCCTGTTCGGAGGCCACGAGGCCTCGAAGCAGGGCCGAAAGATCGACCGCGGTCGGCGCCCCGGCCTGGGCCCGCGTCAGGTCGAGTATGGCTCGGGCGCCTCGCGCAGCCCGGTCCAACCGCTCATCGAGCCCTTCCGCCTCGGCGCGCGCTTCGCGGCTGAGGCGAAGTCCCGACAGGATAGACAGTCGTGCGCGCGCGCGGCCGAGGGGGTCGAGAAGCTCATGGCCGGCCCGGGCGCTGGCGACGCCAAGGGTCACGACTTGGTCCTGGATGCGGGTGAGCGCCGCGTTGATCTCGCGGCTGAGCGCGCCGAGCTCCGTCGGATCGTCCGCATTCGGAGCCCTCGCCCCATAGTCGCCTTCCGCCGCGCGCCGAAGGGTGGCGGCGAGGCCCGCGAGCCGTCGATCCATATAGGTGATCGTCCACCAAGCGCCGAATGCGCCCAGGACGACGAAGGCGGCGACCGCGGCGATCAACGCAGCGCGGGCTGTCGCCTCCGCTGGTCCTTGATAGGGCAGGGCGACTTCCAGCATGTAAGTCCGCGCGCCGAGCTCCTCGGCGCCGGTGACCCGTACGATCGCGTAGCGCCGACCGTCCTCGGTGCCGTCAAAGACCTCAAGGCGGGCGTTGTCCATCTGGAGGGCCTGGCGCTCCCGCTGGCAGACCTCCGCCGGTGCGCGATGTCGGGCGTCGACGGCGACGCGAGCGCCTCGCGGCCGGTCGGGTGCGATCAGCGGTCTTGCAAAGATCTT
Source organism: uncultured Phenylobacterium sp. (assembly GCA_945952355.1). GTDB lineage: Bacteria > Pseudomonadota > Alphaproteobacteria > Caulobacterales > Caulobacteraceae > Phenylobacterium. The sequence goes on from CAMFIW010000347.1 coordinate 818, forward strand.
GAACTGGCCCTGGCGCGAGACCTCGTCGATCAGGTCGGGACTGTCGAAGGCCGCCCCTCGCTCGATCAGGAAGCGGGCCTCTAGGCAGGTCACGCTCGAGGCGGCCAGGCGGGTGGCGTCTCGCTGCTGGTAGAGCTGACGCACGGCCCAGCCCCCGAGGAGCGCAATCACCACACCTAGCGTGGCGATCCCCGCGGCCAGGCGGCGGCGCGAACGGACCTGACCCCTCGCCACGCCGATATCCCCCGCGCCCGCGCACCTTGCGGGGACCATGCATACAGTCCAGTTTGAATGCAATTCCGGGGGCGCCGTTGTCGAACCACCGAGTCATGCGCGTAGCCCGCCGTCAGGTCCTGCTGGCGGGCGTAGGCTTCCTTGGGACCGGCGCACCAGCTTTCGGCGCCGTCGCGCCAGTGGCGGCGGCGGTCTCGGCGGATCCTCGCTTGTTCGACGAACTCAGCGCCATGGCTGACGCCATATCCGATCCTTGGCTGCGGGTGGCGGCGCTGCGCGAACTTGTCTGGCAGGCGAAGGCCGGCGCCGACCCCTCCGCGCTGGACAGCCCGGTTGCCCGGTTCGAGCGCGCGCGCGCCAAGGCGGACCTGGTCGAGGCGCCAGGCGCCGGGCCTCTGCAATCGGTGCTGGAGGCCTTGGGCTTGGAGGCGGTTCGCAGCTCAATCGCCGACCCGCACATTCGGCGGCAATTTCCACCGCACGAACAGGACGTCACTCCGGATCTCCGTGTCGAGCCCTATGGACCGCCTGTGGCGGTCGTCGTGCGCCTGGAGAACGGTCTGGACCCACGCAGCGCCCCACCGGGCGGCCATTGGATCGAGGCGAGCCTCCTGCGAGACGGTTTTCCCGTCGCCTGTGCGCGCGTGCGCAACATGGTGGTGCTCGGCAGCGCCCAACCCGCGGGCCAAAGACCCTACCGCGTTCGGATTCGAAACCTGTCGGCCGCGCCGCTATGGGTCAACATCTGTCCGTTCCAGTCGAAGCCGATCGGACAGCCGGGGGTGTGTCCGCCATGACTGGAACCAGCCGCCCCAGCGCGCTGGACCTGCTCGTCCTGGCCAGTCGGACCGCCTTTGCGGCGCGTGGCAAACCGGGTCGAGACCCCTTCCTGCTCCTCACCGCCGCACGCCTGGAGCGCCGGGTCGAGGTCACCCAGCTCACCATGCCGGACCCGATCGCACGGTTCCTCTCGGAGGCGGCGCCCTCTGGGCAGGATGGGGCCGGGGACGGGCTCACGGAGTTCGAAGGCCTCTTGGCGGAAGCGCAAAGCACTGCCGGCGATGAGGCGAAGTTGATCGCACAGCTGGCGCAGGAGCTGAGGGCGATGCCAAGGCCTGCCGAGACCGCGTGGCGCTGGTCTGGAACCTTGCGGGGCGGCACGCGCCTATCCTGGCGCATCAAGGCGCCTGACACGGAGACGGCGCAACTTATGTTGGCCTGGTCCGGGGCCGAAGGCGGTCGCCTCGAGGTCAGCGCCGGCGGGGCGACGCTCGCGGAGGTCTGCGACCGCGGCGCGGCGGTTTTAGCGATCGCACGGGACGGTGAGACCCTCCTGGTCGCCATCGCAAATCCCGGACGGTCGGAGGCGCGGTTCGCGCTCGGTCTTGGTTGGGATCCCGGTGTCGACCATGCTGCACGCCGGCCCCACGCCTTACCAAAATCGTAAGTCAAACGAGGCCGGGCAATTCGGCAGGGTCCCTTCATCGATCACGCGGTCGCTTCCCGGCGCCGACATCATGAAGGAAACCGAACCATGGCCCAGTCCGCCTACAACCGCCCAGCTCAGCCCAGCTTGGTCCGCAAGCTCGCGCTCGTCGCAGGCCTGGCGTTGCCGCTCGCACTCACCGCAGCCTGCAACGCGCCGGCGCCGACTTCGGCTACCGACGCCACGGCCGCGGCGGTGGCCCACCAGCAGGCGCAGAAAGCCGAGGCCGAGCGCATCGCGGGCGCCGTCGAGAACGTCCTTCAAGCCGACGCCCAGACCGCATCGATCACCGACGACACGCGACATGCTCAGGCGATGCGCGCCATCGACACCTCCGCATGCCCGTCAGACTTCCGGGCCGCCTATCTCGATCACATTTTCGCCTGGGAACGCTATGCCAAGGTGACGAAGGCGATCGCCGACTTGAACAGCGAAGACTCGGTCAATGTGACCCTGGCCTTCTCGGCGCTCACGGCGTTGCTCGGCGGCAGCGGCACGCCCATCCTCGACCACATCCATGCTGCGGAGCGCCTTGACGAGCTCAAGGCCGAGGCCAGCGGGCAGATCCATACGACCTTCGAGCGTGTGCAGGTGGTCGCGACGGCGTATGGCGCCACCCTGCCGAATACCTGAGCCTTTCAAGCCTGCGGCGCGGCGGGGTTCACAAGGACACCGAGCGCCGCGCCGGCCGCGAACCTATATCCAATCGTGAGCTTGCGGGCGCGTTCCTGGTCCTCGGGCTCGAGGCGCAACTGGCGAGACTCCTCCAGGCTCATCGCAGCCGCCACCCGCTCAATCATTTCGGGGGCTCCCAGGCCGCGAAGTGCTGTCCTTAGGGTCGAGATGCTTTTTTCGATGGCGTTGGAGTCGGGCACGAAGACGCGGGTCTCGCCGTCCTTCCAAGGTACGCGGCGGCAATCCGAGACATGTTCCAGGAGTTCCTCCATCGTCACCACGTCGGATCGGTCATTGGCGCCCATGGCGGTCGCGCGCGCCTCGCGCAGGATAAGGTAGCCGAGAATCGTAATTTCGATCTGGGTGAGCCTGCGGGGCCGCGCTTCCGACTCCGGCTGATCCGCCTGGCTGCGGTAGCGGACCAGGTTATCCTGGAAATTAATGTGCAGCGGTCCGTAGTCGAGGCTGAACCGCGGGGCGTCGCGGCGCAAACGGGCGAGAATTCTCGAGCGTAGCTGCCGGCCCATGTCCGATTTGCGCACATAGTCGTCAGCACCGGTGTCCAGCGCCACATCGACGCGCTCGTCGGTGGTCAGCATGATCGCGGTGGTGGCGAGGCCTCTCGCCCGTAGGCGCACCAAGAGATCCAGGCCGCTCTCGGGTCCAAGGTGCCAGTCGACCAGCAGCAGGTCGAACCTGCGCCGCGCCAGGGCTTCCTCGGCCTCCAGTGCGCTCGCGGCGTGCACAAGTTCGACCTGGCCGAGGGAGGAACGGCTCTCGGTCGAGCCGAGGATCCGGGCGACGGCTTCCGCATAGTCCGGCTCATCCTCGATCAGCAGGATGGCTCGGGGGCGGCCGGCGAGGATCGCTTCCAAGCCGGGCAAGGACTCCAGTGTTCTCTTGGTCACCGGGACCCTCCGACGTCGCGCAGAGGTGCGCCGCATCTCGCCTATACCGCCGGTGCGCTGGGGATGTCAGCCGCCCCTCGCGACGCAAGTTACATGATCGGTAAATGGGCGGGAACGGCGGCAGGCACGAGGGTCATCGGGAGCCCTCGAGCTCGTAACCTCTTCAGCCAGAAAGCCCCAGAA
>CAMFIW010000348.1 GCA_945952355.1 uncultured Phenylobacterium sp.
GGTGTAGATCTCGGTGGTCGCCGTATCATTAAAAAATGTCGGAGAACGGCATGGGCTCGATCCAGCCGATCCCGCCGCCCAGCGTCACCGCCTGGGCCGCCAGCCGGTCCAGGCACATGGCCGCCGTCGCGCGGAAATCCTCGCGCCCGCTCGCCTTGGCCAGCTCGCCCATCGCGAAGGCGTAGCCCGGCCAGCCGGTCGAGGGGCTGACCGACAGCCAGTCCTTCTTGGCCAGATAGTCCTGCGCCTCCTCGCCCGCCGCGATCGCCTCGGCCAGGGCGTCGGCGTCCTGCCCCGCCGCGTGCAGCTCCAGCAGCATCAGGATGATGCCGCACGAGCCATGATAGAGGCTGTAGTCGGAGCCCTTCTCCGTGGCGTCATGGCGACGCCACTTGGCCCGCCCCTCGATCCTCTGCCCACGGATGAACCGCACGGCCTCCAGGGCCGACGACAGATAGGCGCTCATCAACTCACTCCCCGAACTGGCGCCCGCGACGTCCGCGCAGGCTTGGCCGCCAACCTAGGCCAGCCGATCACCGTTCGGATAGCGGGGACTGGATACCTATTCCCCGGCGCTCCACACACCACGACCCGGCCGTTCGGGCGGAATAGGTTTCCTGTCCCGGAAATCCCGAAATCCAGCTATCCGCAAAATCAGAGGCCGCACGCATCGGGCCGACCCGCGCCTCTGCGGACGCCGGCCGGCCCGGCTCCGTCGCGCGGGAGGTCCCCCAACGCAGCCCGCGCCCGGCCCGCTAGATCGAAGCCGCCGCCCGAAAACAATTCCCCCAAGGGGGAACGTCGCGAAAGAAAGCCCCGCGGCGCCTATTTCCGCACGAAGGCGCAGAGCTTGTTGCCGTCGGCGTCGCGCACATAGGCGGCGTAGAACACCGGGTTCATCCCCTCGCGCACGCCGGGCGGACCCTCGCAGGTCCCGCCCTGGGCCAGGGCCGCCGCATGGAAGGCGTCCACCGCCGCCCGGTCCTCGGCGAGGAAGGCCAGCATTGCGCCATTGCCGCCGCTCGCCGCCTGGCGGTCGAAGGGCCGGGTCAGGAAGAACTTGCTGCGGTCGCCGGCGCGGCTGTAGCCGGTCCAGGTCTCGCTGGTGGTGTCCCGCTGGCCCCCCAGCGCCCCCAGCACCGCGTCATAAAAGGCCACCGCCCGGCCCATGTCGTTCACGCCCAGCGTGGTGTACGCAATCAATCCAGTCTCCCCCAACGACCCGGCGACGTCCGCCCCAGCTTGCCGCCCAACCTAGGCCACCCGATCCCCGTTCGGATACCCCGGGGGACTGGATACCTATTCCCTGGCGCTCCGCGCGCCGCGCGCCGGCGGTTGGGGAATAGGTTTCCTGTCCCGAATTTCACCGAGTCTCCACATCTGAGGACAACTGTTCCGCCGCTCGGGACAGGCCAATGGCCCCGAGCGAGACGGTGATCAGGAGGCGACCGATGACGCCGGGCAAGTGGAAGGATGTGCGGCCCGCGAAGGCCAAGACGCTGGCGGACATCCGCGCGACCTACGAACACGACCGCCCCAATCCCCACTTCATCTCCCTCACCGCGCGCGACCTGGACGGCGACACGCTTCTCCACCGGGCCGTCTTCCGCGGCGATCGTCAGGATGTGAGGGATCTGTTGGCCCTCGGCGCGGACCCTAACCTTCACGGCGACCTCGGCCACACGCCACTTCACTACGCTGCAATGAAGGGCGACCTTCCACTGGTCGAAAGCCTGCTCGCCGCGGGCGCAAACCCCGCCGCTCTGAACGAGTGGGGCCATACGCCAGCGACAACGGCGGAGCTCGCCGGTCACGAGGAGGTCGCCCGCCTATTGCGTTCGCCTCGGCGGCGGAGGGGGGCGACGCTTGGCTAAGACCCGACAGATCAGACCGATGATCGCGCACGCCGACCCCGTGCCCTTCCTGGCTCTCGCGGTTGGGCGTCGTCCGCTCAGCTATTTCGAGCGCGCATTCCTGCGGCGTCTGTCCGCCCCGGCGCTTACCGCGCCCGCCAGCCTGGAGCGGAATGCCTTGAACCATCTCATCCTTCGGTGGGACTCGCCCTGCCCAGAGATCGGTTCGCTTTGGGCGTCCGTCACGCGCCGGGAGATCGTTCTGTCGACGCGAATTTCCCATCAGCACTTCGACCGATCGCCTTGGCCGGAGGAAAGGCTGTCCGGCCGGAAGCTCAAGGTTCGAATGGGGCGCCAAGCGGCCGAGATGGCCGGGGCGGTGTTGAGCGGCGCCCTGTGCGACACCATCAGCTACGCCGCCGACGGGCGGCCATATGGCAACGGCTTTTGTCCACGAGACAGGCTGATCGAAAACCTTGCCTACGCAAGGCGCGTGTTCGGCGAGGACATCACAACCCGCGCCTGGGCTTGGCTCGGTGAGATGCAGCTTGAACTCTGACCCCATCGATCCGACGGCTCAGTACCTCTGGGTCCCAGGCCATGGCCCGGATGCGGCGGCCGCCGCGCGCCTCTTCACCGCGTTCCCGAAACCTCGCATTCCCATGGGCGAAGCTTGGTTCATGGGCGAACGCAAGATGTTCCCCGAGCTTGGAGGCGACCTGGAGGCGTTGAGCTTCGAGGATCTGGCTCGGCCGCTCGAAGAGCTGATCTCAGGCCCGACATCCTTTGGACCGTTCGAGGAGTGGACCGCTTGGTACCACTACCTGATGCCTCGCCTTCTACACCGTGGCCACGAAGGCGCCGTCTGGGGCTCCATGTTGGAATTCCTCGTGACCGGGTTCTTCTCGCAGCATCCTCATTCAGATGCGCCGGAGCCGTATGCCGGCTTTCGGCGCGACGCCCTGCGAACCCTGGGACGAGTCTTGATGACGCCGTCGTGCTGGCCAAACGGCCGGATCGACTACCGGACGTGCCTCGCCAAGGAATATTTCGACGGCGTCGATCGGTGGTTTTGGGAGCAGGCCAGCGGCAAGCTTTCCTCCTCGCTGTTCCTTTGCCTGAAGTATCTGCCGCCTGAAGCGCTGAAACCTTGGCTGACCTCGGTGTTGGCGATCCGAAGCACCCACTGGCGCGCGCAGCTAATGGTGTGGTTCATCGGCGCGCACGGGATGCTGTGCGGCAAGGTCAATCAGCCTGGCGACCTAGCTGAGAACGCCCACCCGCCTGTCTCTTGGGGGTGGTCGCATTGCCTCCAGGGCGACCACGCCGACACTTGCGACGAGAGCCGCCCGGACGCGATCTTCCTCCCGGAAGCGAACCGGTCCGCCGCCTTGGAGGTCGTTCGCGACGTCCTGACCGAACCCCTATTCGAGCATTGGCTCTCGTCCCTATCGCGATACGGATATCTTGAGCGCGAGTTGGGAGACTTGCCTTTCGACTTCTGGGCGCTTTACGCGAAGTAGGCCCTCCAGGGGTTGGCTCGGCGAGTAAAGCGCTCGGGGCGCAAATATGGATCTGAGGGCCCTAGGCCCAGATTGTCTCGACGGCGCTGATGAGCTCGCGCGCCGTGAGATCGAACGTCTCAGATCGCGAGGTCCGCAGCTCGACGGCAAAGCCTCGTATCGCCTGCCGCTGAGGTTCGCTGAACGCTTCGCCGAAGCTGAGCCACCAGTCGCCGCGCGGATGGCGTTGCTGATTGGAAGGAAGGATGGCTTCCAGAGCCAAATCGAAGAATGCAGGCTCTGGTAGGGTCGCGATCAGGATCGACGGGACGTAGTACGCGAACGCGTTTGGCCACAGGTATTCTCGCCACGAGGCCGGACGCGCGCCGATCATCCGCCAATCCAAGAGGGACAGCGAAGGCCAGGGACGGCCTTGCACCCGGCTGGCGAGCTCTCTCGGCAAGTCCTGGCCTAAGTCCCGGTCGCTTCGAAAAAAGTCTCGCGGTATCGGGGCGACCGGAAAGGCGGATCGAATGGCCGCATCTGTGTTCATGACGCCAAGTCTAGCGGCCGACGGTGAACGCGCGATATCCGCCCGTTGCGGAAGTCTGCGGCCTGCGAACTATGGCTCTCATGCGCTGCTTCCATGTCCTCATCCACGGCCAGCTGACTTGGATCAGTGAGCCGCCGGCTTCGCCTGATCTCGGAAGGCCGGACGGATTCTACTGCCATCGATTCATTCTCGCCGCCGACGCGATGAAAGCGGCCGACAAGGCTTTCCATCGGGTGCGGACAAACCTCGACCGGCGAACGGGATGGCTGAGCGAGGGCGTCGTGGAACTCGCGCTGGAGGCGGACGAAGTCTCAATCGCGCCGCTATACAAGCTGCTCAAGCGCGAGAACCGAGGCCACACCTTCTACGAGGAGAATTGAGCGTATGA
>CAMFIW010000349.1 GCA_945952355.1 uncultured Phenylobacterium sp.
TGCGCCGACATGGCCGAGCCAGCAGCCTCCGACCTGCAGCCTTCGACCCGCGAGCGCATCCTGGCGGCGGCGCTGGACCTGTTCGCCCGACAAGGGTTCGCCGGCGCCTCGGTGCGCCAGATCGCCCGCGCCGTCGGCCTTCGCGAGAGCAGCCTCTACAATCACTTCGAGAGCAAGGAGGCGATCTACCACGCGCTGATCGACTCCTACGGCCCGGCCAGTTCCGCCCAGCGGCTGCGCGAGCCTCGCTTCCAGGACCTGCACGCCGATCCGCAGGCCTTCTGCCGGCTCTATGCCGCCGAGTTGCTGGACCAATGGCGCGATCCGCGCGAACAGCAGTTCAACGAGCTGATCACCACCGAGCGCAATCGCTTGCCCGCCGAGCGCGCCCACTATGTCGAGACCCTGTTCTCGGCGGAGAGCGGCCTGCTGACCGCCTATTTCCGCGACTTCGCGCTTGCGGGCTTGATCCATGCGCCCAATCCGCGCGAGACCGCACGCCTGTTCATGGGCGGGCTGACCTTCATCCGTCTGGAGCACTTCATCGTACCGGCCGAGCCCTCGCCCGACGACGAGGCGGCCCGGGCGCTCGAGCGGCTGGTCGAAAACTTCCTGGCCCTGATCGCGCCGCGCGGAGGCCGACCCTAATGGCCGTCCAGCTCTACGCCTATACCTGCGGGTTCGTGACCATCCCCTACGGCTTCCTGCTGCAAGGGATGAAGGGGCGGCTGACCGTTCCTGTGCCCGCCTATCTCATCGTCCACGAGAAGGGCCGCGCGCTGTTCGATTCCGGGCTCAACCTGGAGAGCCAAACCGACCCACTCGGGTACTTCGGCGAGGACGGGCTGAAGTACAACACCTTCCATTTCCTGCCCGGCGAGGAGGTGTCGGCGCGGCTGACGGCCACCGGGATCGCGCCGGAAGACGTCTACATCGTCATCAACTCGCACCTTCACTACGACCATTCCGGCGGCAACGCCCAGGCGCCGAACGCCCAGGTCCTGGTGCAGTCGCGCGAGTGGGCCCACGCCAAGGCCACCGCCGACCAGAACCTCGGCTATCTCGCCAAGGACTTCGATACCGGCCAGAAACTGCGCCTGGTCGACGGCGAGCACGACGTGTTCGGCGACGGCTCGGTGGTCTGCCTGCCGACCTATGGCCATACGCCCGGGCACCAGTCGCTCCGGGTGCAGACCGAACTTGGCGGCGAGTTCATCCTCTGCGGCGACGCCTGCTACCTGAAGAAGACGCTGGAAGACCTTCATTTGCCGGGGGTCATCGCCGACCAGGCCGCAGCCATGGCCGTAGTGCACCGCTTCCTCGAGATGCAGACGCGTGGCTCGAAGATCATGTTCGGCCACGATCCGGACTTCTGGAAGACGGTGCCCCAGGCGCCGGTGCGATTGGGCTGAAGCGATGAGCGAGACGCGAACTCCCCTGCCCCTGTCGGCGGAATCGCGGGGCGAGGCGCCCGGGCGCGGACGGCTGGCCGGCCGGCGCATTCTGGTCATGGGCGGCGGCCAGCGGGTGTTCGACGCCGAAACCGATCCGATCGGCAACGGGCGGGCCATGTGCCTGCTCTATGCGCGCGAGGGCGCGCAGGTCGCGGTGGCCGACGTCAATCTCGACAGCGCGGCGGACACGCTCGCCAGGATCGTGGCAGAGGGTGGCCGAGGCGTTGCGATCCAGGGCGACGTCACCTCGGAGCCCGACGTGGCCCGCATCTTCGAGGAAGCGGTCACGGCCCTCGGCGGCCTCGATGGCGTGGTGTTCAATGTCGGAACCTTCGGCGGGACCGGCCTGCGCGGTTTCGACCTCGCCGAGTGGGACCGGATCATGGCGATCAACCTGCGCGGCGCCATGCTGACCGGGCGCGAGGCGCTGGAGCGCATGGAGCCCGGCGGCTCGATGGTGCTGATCTCCTCGATCGCCGGTTTCAAGGCGGGCTCGCAACTCGTCGCCTACGACGCCTCCAAAGCCGCCCTGGGCGGGCTGATGCGTCACTTGGCCATGACGGGCGCACGGCGCGACATCCGCGTGAACACCGTGGTGCCCGGCCAGGTCGACACGCCGAATGGACGCACCGCCGGCGCCGGGCGCGCCTCGCGCGGCCACGGCGAGAACCTGCCCTTCCGACGCCAGGCCACGGCCTGGGAGATTGCCTACGCTACGCTCTTCTTCCTCTCGGCCGAGAGCGTCTATGTCACCGCCCAGCACCTGGCGGTGGATTCCGGAATGATGGGACTGTGACCATGACCGACCTCGCCGAAGCCCGCCTGAAGACCGTGCGCGACCACATGGCGCTGGAGACCGTCCACGACTGGGACGCGGTGATCGCCACCTTCGAACACCCCCGCTACGAGATGTACGGTTCGGGCAATGTGTTCGACGGCGAAGCCGCCGTGCGCGGCTATTTCGCGGCCTCGCGCACGCCCTTCCCCGACCAGGGCAACGAGATCATCGCCATCTCCCATTCCGACGACACGGTGCTTGTCGAGTTCTGGCTGACCGGCACTCATTCGGGGCCACTGCGTGTGAAGGGCGAAACGATCGAACCCACGGGCAAGAGCTTCCGCGTGCGCATGGCGGCGAGCTTCGAGTTCGCGCCGGGCTCGGACAAGATCGTCTGCGAGCGGCCCTATTTCGACCAGGGCGCCGTTCTGCGGGCCCTGGATCTGGCCTAGGCGAACAGGGCCAGGCAACCAGACGGTTCGAGCACCATGTCGGCCCGCTTGCGGTCGACCTCGGACAGCCGGCCGCGCGCGTCCCGCAACCAGCCCAGGCACTTGGCCTGGTAAGGAAACGGCTGCTGGGTCCAGGCCTGGCCATCGACCGTGGCCTGGACTTCCGCCGCGCCGCTCATCACCGCCCTGGCGTTGGCCAGCATGACCGGCGGATAGACACGCCCGATCTCGGCCAGCACCGCGGCCAGGGTCGGCGGCGGCGAGTCGAGCGAAATCCAGTCGCCATCTCCCGGCTCCAGGCCCGACAGGTCCTCCATCATGCCCACCCAGGCGGCGACCCGCGGCGCGATCTGCTCGGTCAGAGCCATAGGCGTCGGGTCGAACTCCGCGAGTTGGGTGAGTTGGCCATAGACCGCGAAGTCGCATGACGCCGGCCGCGCGCCGAGAATGTAGGGCTGGGCCCGTAGGTGGGCCTCGAAGGCCTCCAGGAAGCGGCGGTAGCTCGCCTCGATCACCGGCCCGGTCACGGTATTGGAGCCGACATAGCGCAGACGTCCGATCTGGCGCTCGGAGACCGCCTTGCCGCGGGCCGCCAAGTCGGCGTCGGGGATCGAATAGCCGCGCCAGGCGGGCAGCATGGCCGCGGCCTTGGCGATGTCCGGCGCATAGGACCAGCGATAGTGGAACATGGCCTTGGTCAGCCACTCGTCGGCGAAGTCCTCGATCAACTCGTCGACGAAGGCCAGGGCGGGATCGGCCGGGATCAGGCTGCGGCCGGAGTAGGCCGTTTCGAAGCGACGGATCAGCGGCGTGGAGTCGGTGACCGCCTGTAGAGCTCCCGCCTCATCAGGCAGGTAGAAGGTCGGCAACAGCGAGACCTTCGGCTGAGGCATCTTCGCGACCAGGGGATTGGTCGGCAGCAGGAATCGATAGGCGATCCGGCGGTAGCGCAGCACCGCCAGCATCTTGCGGGTATAGGGCGAACCGGGCGCGCCCATCAGGACGATGGGCTGATTGTCGGACATGTTCCCTCCCCTTTTTCGCCGTCGGCGCGGCGATCTATTGGCATTCAATATGCCATAAGGAGATGGATCGAGCTAGCCGGCCTTGTGCTCGGCTTCCCACTGGGCGCGCAGGGTCTCGCTGGTCTCGCGGCTGCCGTCCGGGCTCCAGCCGGGCGGTCCGAACAGGTAGCCGGCCACCTCACGGGGCGACTTCGCGCTCAACAGGTCCTTGCCGATCCCGATCCATTCATGAAAAGCCGCGCGCAGGACGTTGAAATCACCGAGGTTCTTGACGATTCCATAGCGGCACTTCTCCTCGTCGAGCTCCGGCTGGAAGGTGCCGAACATGCGGTCCCAGATGATCAGGATGCCCGCATAGTTGCGGTCGAGATAGCGTGGGTTGCGCGCGTGATGCACGCGGTGGTGCGAGGGCGTGTTGAACACCGCCTCGAACCAGGCCGGCATCCGCTTGATCGCCTCGGTGTGAATCCAGAACTGGTAGACCAAGCTGATCCCCTTCTGGATCACGATCTGGGCCGGCGAGAAACCGAAGAAGGCCAAGGGCAGCCACAGCGCCCAGGTGCCGGAGACCCCACCCGTCCAGGTC
>CAMFIW010000350.1 GCA_945952355.1 uncultured Phenylobacterium sp.
TCCGTACACCGAGGCTATGGCCTGACGCCCGACGCGATCCCCGAGCCGCCGCGCGACCAAGGCTATGTCCTGATCGGACCGTCCGACACCGCCTCCGCGCCCAGTGACCGCGACCGCCCGCGCGGCGACGATGACGACGACGCCAGGCGCGACGCCCCGTTCTGACGAGATCACATGACCCGCACCAAGCTTCATGACCTGATCGACCTGGCCCAGGAACCCTCCAGCGAGCGGCGACGCGAGCTGCTGCGCGGGGTGACCGACCTGTTCTTCGCCAGCGGCGACGCGCGCGGTGCGGGCGAGATGGCCCTGTTCGACGACGTCATGAGTCAACTCGCCGGGGAGATGGAAGAGGCCGTCCGCGTCGAGCTCGCCCAACGCATGGCCACCGCAGAGGCCGCGCCCGCCGGCCTGATCTCCAACCTCGCCCGCGACGCTTCGATCGAAGTGGCGAGCCCGGTTCTTCAGGGCTCCTCGGCGCTTACGGAAGCCGACCTGATCGCGGTGATCCGCTCGCGCGGCCAGGACCACATGCGGGCGATTTCCCGCCGCAGCGCCGTGTCCGAGGCCGTCTCCGGCGCCATCGTCGAACGCGGCGACGATCACACCCTGCAGACCCTGCTCGCTAACGAAGGCGCCCAGATGTCTCGCGAGACCCACGAGGCCGTGGTCGATCGCGCCGTCCAGAACCCGGCCCTGCACGCCGCCGTGGTGCAGCGTGCCAGCCTCCCGATCGACCTCCTGAACGAGATGTATTTCGTCGTGGAGGCGCGCCTGCGCGACACCATCATGCAGCGCAACGCCGAGGTCGACCCCGGCGCGCTCGACGCCGCCCTGGCCGTCGGCCGCAAGCAACTGGCCGCCCGCGATGGCGCTTTGCCCTCCGACTATGACGAGGCCGAGAAGGCCGTCCGCGCGATGCGCCAGCGCGGCGCGATCACGCCGCCGGTCCTGGCCGGGTTCCTGCGCAATCGCGAGACCACCAAGTTCCTCGTCGCGCTGTCGGAGCTGGCGGAAATCGACTTCCACACCGCCCGCCGGATTCTCGAAAGGCGCGAGCTGGACGCCCTGTCGATCGTCTGCAAGGCGGCCGGGTTCGAGCGCTCCCTCTATCTGACCTTCGCCGTCCTGATTCTCGATCGCGAGGAAAACGCCATGGGCCGCGCCCGGGAATACGGCGAGCTCTACGAGGCCCTGCCCCGCGAAGCCGCTCAGCGGACCATCCGCTTCTGGCGCATGCGCCGCCAGACCGGCGACGTCGCCGCCGCCTAGGGCTTGGCGCCCTGCGGGGCCTGCTGTAGCTCGTAGCGGATCGGCACGCGCACCTGACCGCCGACCACCGGCCGGCCGTCGGCGCCCCAGGTCTTCAGCCGGAAGGCCGGCGCCAGCGGCAGGGTCGCCGCGCCGAAGCCGTAGCCGGTCGGCTCCTCGCTCACGCTCTTGCAGTCGTTCAGCATCCCGCCGGCCGCGACCTGGCAACTCATCACCGCGCGGGCCTTCAGTACGCCGGCCTTGGACGCCGCGTCTGGAAAGGCCGCTTGGAACGCCGCGGCCGTCGGCATCGTCACCCATTCCGGCCGGGCGACGTTGGCCGCGTCCAGCAGGTCCGGCGTGAACTTGAAAGTGATCTGCGCATGGACGCCCGCGATCGTTCGGCCGCTGCCGAGTTCGCTCGGGCCTTGGAACTGGCTTGCCAGGCTACGAGCGGCCTGACCGAAGCCCATGCCCAGGGGGGACTCCGAGACGGTGGAGCAGCGCCCGACGCGACCCGTTTCCGAGAGCGTGCAGTCCAGCAACACCTCGCCCGACTGGCCCTTGGCCTTCGCCTTGGCTGGATAGGCGGCGGCCACGTCCGCGAACGAGGGCGCCGAACTCCAGGCTGTGTCGGTGAGCACCGGCGCATCGATGGCGAAGGCGCGCGCGCCACCCAGCGCGGCGATCGAGACGGACAGGGCGAGGGCGACTTTCATCCGGGGACTCCCTTAGGTCGTCCCATGTGACACGCTTCGTCGCCGCCCGGCTAGATGGTCGGACGAACCCCCGGGCCTTCGCTGAGCCTATCCAGCGCCTCGGTCGCCAGAAGGCTCAGTGACCTCAGGCCCTGTTCCGAAAACACGTCCAGCGCCGCCGACAGAGCCGTGGCCGCCGCGGCTCGTTCGCCGCGATCGCGACCGGTGATCTCCATGCGGGCTTCGTAGAGCCGCGCCAGGTTCACTTGCAGCAGGGCCCAAGCCGTGGGCTCGCGACCGGCCGACAGATTGGTCAGCTCGATGCGGAAGGCGGCCTCGGCGGCGTCCAGCACAGCCAGGTCGCCCGAAAGCTCCGCCGAGCGCGCAAGACAGAGGGCCCTGTTCGAGGCGGCGAAGGCCCGCAGCGCCAGGGCCGGCAAGTCCTTCAGCACCACCTGGGCGCGATCGTAGCAGGTCACCGCCTGTTCGTAGGCGCGCTCGCTGCACGAGGCTTCGCCCAGCGCCTGGAGGCTTTGAGCGAGCGCGGTCTGGGTACGCGCCCAATCCATCGGGCTCTGGTCGCGCGAGAGGTCGTTCAGCACGTCGGCCAAGGCGTTGACGCCCTGGATGACGCGTTCAATCTGGCCGGTGGTCTCGCCCAGCAGGGCGAGCGCCTGGCCGCGCAGCGCGGCGACCCGCGCCCAGCTCAGGGGCTCGTAGTCGACGCTCAGGCCCTCGGCGGCGCGGTCGGCATCGTCGAGCGCCATTTGAAGCAGGTCGCGGTCGGCGAGGCGCGCGCCCCAGCCAAGCAACAGGTCGATCCGCACCAGCCGCGCCTCCACGACCAGCAGGCGGGCGGCCCGCGTGCGCCGCGTCAGCGCCTTCAGGTCGGCGATCGGGCTGTCGAAACGCGCCGCGGTCACCCGGCCGAGCTGGGCGTCGCCGTCTGCCAGGCGGTTGCGGCCCTCGACGGCCAGCATGCCGATCTCGGCCAACGGCCGGGCGAGGCCGCCGCGCGCGGCGGCGCGGGCCTCCTTGAAGGCGATCTCGGCGGCGGCGTTCAGGCCCTCGTCGCCGAACAGTTCGGCGCCGAGCAGGGCGCAGAAGGCCTGCTCGCAGCGGGCGCGAGCCCAACCGTCCGGACGACGGTTGCGGTCGAACAACTCGGCGGCCGCCTCCGCCGTAGCGGCAGCCTTGCGCAGGGCGGTGGCGTCGCCCGAGCGGCGGGCGACCTCGCGCCAGACGATCGCGCTTTCCAGCCGGCGCTGAGCGTGGTCCTTGGCGCTGATCCGACCCGCGGCGACGTCAGCCGCCTTGGCCTCCTGGCGCAACAGGTTGAGGTCCAGCAGTTCCAGCAGCGAGGCGTCGCCGCCCGTCAGGCCGTCACGGGGCGCATTGAACCCCTCGGCCCCGAACAGACGCCGCAGCTCCCGACCGAACTCGAACATGCTCCACTCCGATCCCCTGCGGCGTCTCATCGCGGGACGCCTGGCGCAGGTTCAGACTGGAAGGAGCAAAGCCGGAGCCGGAGAACTTAACAAGTGGTTAACTGCTTGAATATGGTTAACGATTTACAAATTTTCTTCATCGCGTCCTCGGGATCGCCAGCCCCTGTTCAGGCGTTGGCCGCGCCCGCCAGCGCCTCGAACGCGGCGAAGATCGCCGCGTCGGGGACCAGCTCCGGCGTCAGGAAGCGCTGGAAGACCAGGCCCTCGATCAGGGCGTTGATCACCACCACCAGGTGCTCGGCCGGCATCGGCAGGTCTTCGCCGGCCATTTCCTGGCCGAACCAGACCACGCCGCCCGCATAGCCGGCGGCCATGGCGTCGCGGAACCGCGCCCGCACCTCCTCATGCCGCAGGGCGTAGGCCCGGAAGGTCAGCGCCCCCACCGCCCCCTCGCGCCGCTCCGGCAGGGCCGCTATCGCGGCCTCCGCCGTCGCCCGCATCAGCGCGCGGAAGTCCATGCCCGGCGAATAGCGCGGCCGGATCGCCGCCCACTGCCGCTCGGCCAGCGCCATGAACAGCTCGTCGCGATTGCGGAAGTTGCCGTAGATCGCCCCCGTGGTCATGCCGGCGCGCTCGGCCACGTCCTTCAGGGTGGTTTCCTCGAAACCCTTCTCGCGCGTCAGCGACAGGGCGGCGTCCATCAGCGCGGCGCGGGTCCGCACGCGCTTGTCGCCCTTCGGCCGGCCCCGGGGTGGTGCGTCGCTCATGCGGCGATCCTACGCGCTTGCCCTCGCCAGCCGACCCATTTTATACTCAGATTATAGTTGGAGGCGGCCGCCATGGCGGAGGAGATCCCCACCGCCATCGGCCGCTATGTCGAGGACGGACAGCTCCCTGG
>CAMFIW010000351.1 GCA_945952355.1 uncultured Phenylobacterium sp.
CAAGGCTTGACGCATGGTGACGAGCGTGCGCGTCACCGCCGGCCATGCAGCTTTCCGGCTTGGCTTTCGCCCTGCCGGAGGACCGCATCGCCCTGCGCCCGGCCCGCCCGCGGGCCTCCGCGCGTCTGTTGCTCGTGCCGCAGGCGGGGCCGTTCGAAGACCTGCGCGTCACCGACCTGACGCGTCAGCTTCGCGCGGGCGACGTCCTGGTGATGAACGACACGCGCGTGATCCCGGCGCGATTGAAGGGCGTGCGCCGCAGGGGCGAGTCCTCGGTGGCCGTCGAGGCCACGCTGCACCGGCGCCTGTCGCCCAGCCGATGGACCGCCTTCATGCGGCCGGGCAAGCGCCTGGCCGTCGGCGACAGGGTGGCTTTCGGCGAGACCAACGACCGCGCCTGTCTCCTGTCGGCGCTGGATGCGACGGTCGTGGAGAAGGGGGAGGGTGGCGAGCTCACCCTGGCCTTCGACCTGATGGGGCCGGACCTCGATCTCGGCGTCGCCGAGCGCGGCGAGATGCCTTTGCCGCCCTACATCGCGGCCAAGCGCGGCGAGGACGAGCGCGACCGAACCGACTACCAGACCGTCTATGCCGAAACCGACGGATCCGTCGCCGCGCCCACGGCGGGTCTGCATTTCACGCCGGATCTGATGGCGGCGATCCGCGCGCTCGGCGTCGATATCCGCTTCGTAACCCTGCATGTCGGCGCCGGAACCTTCCTGCCGGTGAAGACCGACGATCTGAGCGAGCACCGCATGCACGCCGAGTACGGCGAAGTTTCGGCGCAGACCGCCGAGGCGCTCAACGCCGCCCGCGCCAGCGGCGGCCGGCTCATCTGTGTTGGCACCACCTCGCTGCGCCTGGTCGAAAGCGCGGCGGCCGCAGACGGACGGGTTCAGCCCTTCGCGGCCGAAACCTCGATCTTCATCACACCCGGCTATCGGTTCCGAGTGGCCGATGGCCTGATGACCAACTTCCACCTGCCGAAGTCGACCCTGTTCATGCTGGTCTCCGCCTTCGCGGGCCTGGAGCGCATGCGCGCGGCCTATGCCCACGCCATCGCCGCGGGCTACCGCTTCTATTCCTACGGCGACACCAGCCTGCTCTGGCGGGCCGGCGCATGACCGCCTTCCCGTTCGAGATCGCCGCCACCGAGGGCGCCGCGCGGACCGGCGTGCTGAGGACCAGTCGCGGCGACATCCGCACCCCGGCCTTCATGCCGGTGGGCACGGCGGCCACGGTCAAGGCGCTCACCGTCGATCAGGTGGCGTCAACGGGCGCGGACATCATCCTGGGCAACACCTACCACCTGATGCTGCGGCCCACGGCCGAGCGCGTCGCGCGCCTGGGCGGGTTGCACCGTTTCATGCGCTGGGACAAGCCGATCCTCACGGATTCCGGCGGCTTCCAGGTGATGAGCCTCTCCAAGATCGCCAAGGTCACGGAAGAGGCTGTCACCTTCCAGAGTCATATCGACGGCTCGCGGCACGTTCTCACCCCCGAACGCTCCATTGAGATCCAGGCCGGTCTCCTGGGCTCCGACATCGTCATGCAGCTTGACGAGTGCGTGGCATGGCCGGCGGAAGAGGCCAAGGCCGCCCACGCCATGCGCCTGTCCGCCCGCTGGGGCGCGCGCTCCAAGGCGGCGTTCGGCGAGCGTCCGACTCAGGCCCTGTTCGGCATCCAGCAGGGCTCCACATTCGAGGCGCTGCGCCGCGAATCCTCCGAGCGGCTGGTGGAGATCGGGTTCGACGGCTACGCCTTGGGCGGCCTCGCCGTCGGAGAGGGCCACGCGGCCATGTGCGAGGTCCTGGACTACGCGCCGGGCCTGCTGCCGGCCGACCGGCCCCGCTACCTGATGGGTGTGGGCAAGCCGATCGACCTCGTGGAGGCCGTGGCCCGGGGCGTCGACATGTTCGACTGCGTCCTGCCCACCCGCTCGGGCCGCCACGGCCAGGCCTGGACCTGGGAAGGCCCCGTCAACCTGAAGAACGCCCGCTTTGCCGAGGACGACACGCCGCTGGACGAAACCATCGCCTGTCCCGCCTCGTCGCACTATTCCAAGGCCTATCTCCACCATTTGGTGAAGGCCGAGGAGATCCTGGGCCAGGTCCTGCTCTCCTGGCACAACATCGCCTTTTTCCAGGCCCTGACGGCGGCCATGCGCGGGGCCATCGCCGAGGGGCGCTTCGAAGCCTTCCGGCGGGACTTCAAGGCCCGCCAGCGCACGTGACTACTGGCGGATGGGGAACTTGGGCGTCCGGCGATCCTCGACCACCGGGGCGCCGGCCTTGACGTGAGACGGCGTCGCCGGGGGATTGCAGCCGCGCGTCTCGCCCAGACCCTTCAGATAGGCGCGCCGCACTGCGCCCGCGGTGATCGCCGCGGTGACCAGCTTGTCGTGCCGCTCGGCGCCCGAGAGCTGTCGCACCCAGCCGCGGAACGGGATCACGTCGGAGGCGGCGCTCGCCATCATGCCGAGCGCGGACGAGCGGCCCCGGTCTACCATGTCGGCCTGGTCGATGGCGAACTCGTCCAGGTCGGCGCCCAGCGCGCCGTTCAGCGGCAGCAGCGCGGCGGTGATGCCCTTGCAGTTGGCGGGCTTGGGCCGGCCATACGGATCGGCCATGGCTTCCAGCAGGATCTCGGGAATCTTGGTGCGCACCACGTTCACGTCGCGCAGCGGGGCCTGCATGGCGCCGGTGATGCTTTCGCGATTGGCTTCCGCGGTGGTTTGGATCTTCGGCGATCCGTCGGCGCGCCCGGTGGCGCAGCCGGCGAGCAGGATCATGAGCGGCAGGACGGCGAGGGGGGATCGCATCGGGCGAGCTTAGCGAGCGTCGCGCCGGACGGGAATGGCCGGTCTGCGGGCGGAGAATGGGGATGGGAAGGTGGTAGGCCGGCTGGGACTCGAACCCAGGACCATTCGATTAAAAGTCGAATGCTCTACCACTGAGCTACCGGCCCTTGGCGCGGCGCATGTCGCGCCGGGCGAAGCGGCGCGGACCATAGGGCCCCGCCCGCGCCGGGGCAAGGCCGAGCCCGCGTTCAATTCGGATCGCGTGCAAAGTCCGGAGCGCCCCCGGCGCGGGAAGCGCCAGGGACGTCGGATGGGGCCGGATCAGGTTTGACGGAATGACCCGGCTGTCCGGAAGAAGACCCTGTGAGCGCACCAAAAAAAGTACAAACACCGGGTGAGGGAATCTTACCCCAATCGCGCTCCGATTGCATGGGCAAAACGGCTACTTCGCCGCTGGCCCGTAGCCCGGTTCATAGGTGATCTTGATGGCCGCCCGCAGGTCCGCCAGCGTCTTGGCCAAGGCCTCCTGCTGCTGCCGCGCGGCGAGGATCTCGCCGGCGGTCTGGGCGGCGAGGTCGCCGGTCAGCGGCAGAGATTTCGTCTGCACGATCTGGCTGGTCAGGACGAGACCATCCTGGTCCGTGCGGAAGACCTCGCCCGCCGGAATGGTCGACAGGCGTTCCACGATCCGCGGATCGGCGGTCAGGCTGTCGAACAGGATCAGGCCCCGCGTATAGCTGACGTGCGCCTGGTCGAGAGCAGCCGCGACGGGATCGAGCGAGGTCGAACCCTTGGTCGCCTCCAGTGTCGCCAAAGCCGAGCGCGGGGCGCGGATCTGGTCGATCACCAGGACCTTGCGGTTGGCGAAGGCCGAAGGATTGGCCTGGACATAGGCGTCGGCCGCGGCCCGGTCGGGCTTGGCCTCGCCCTGGCTGCGCTGCGCTGCGGCGGCCAGCAGGCTGTCGCGGGCCCGCTGCACGCGAATCTCGAAGTCGGGCGCCTTTTCGAGACCCTCCTTGACCGCCTTCTGAGCCATCAGCTTGCGCTCGATGATGCGCTTGAGCGCCGCCTGCTCCGCCTGGGCCTTGGCGCCCGGCGGCAGGCTCGAGCCTGCGAGTTCAGAATCGACGTCGGCCGTGGTGATCTTGGCGTCGCCCACCGTGGCGACCACCTTGCCGGTCTTGGTATCGTCGCCCGGTCCGCAGGCGGCGAGCATCAGAAGGGTGGCCGTGACGGCCAGGCCCTTGTTCAGGTTGCGCGCGATCATTCGGCCCTCCGGTTCCTGAAGCCTGCGCGGTCGCCCCAGGGCGGCGCGCAAGGAAACGCCGCCGGCGCAGGGCCGGCGGCGTCCAAGTTCATCCGACTAAGACTTAGGCGGCGAGCGCGCGACGGCGCTTGCTGCGAAGGGTCATGCCGATCGCGCCGAAGCCCATGATCATCATGGCCCAGGTGGCCGGTTCCGGCACGCCGGGGCCGCCCGGCACCACGGTGCCGC
>CAMFIW010000352.1 GCA_945952355.1 uncultured Phenylobacterium sp.
GGGCGCGGGCGGTGCCGATCTCCTTCTTGATGCGCTCGGCGGTCGTCTCGCCGATCAGGAGGTTATGGTTGCGGCGCATGTAGCTGATGATCGCCTCGTCCATCTTGTCGCCGCCAACGCGCACCGAGCGCGAATAGACGATGCCCGAAAGCGACAGCACGGCCACCTCGGTGGTGCCGCCGCCGATATCGACCACCATCGAGCCGGTCGGGTCGTGAATCGGTAGGCCCGCTCCGATGGCGGCGGCCATGGGCTCGTCGATCAGGCCGACGCGGCGGCCGCCGGCGTTGAGGCAGCTGTCGTTGATGGCGCGGCGCTCCACGGCCGTGGCGCCCGACGGCACGCAAACGATCACCTTGGGGTTCACGAAGCCCTTGCGGTTGTGAACCTTGCGGATGAAGTACTTGATCATCTCCTCGGCGACTTCGAAGTCGGCGATCACGCCGTCGCGCATGGGGCGGATAGCTTCCATGTGGCCCGGCGTGCGGCCCAGCATCTGCTTGGCGTCGACCCCCACGGCGTGGACCACCTTGCGCCCGCCCACATTGCGCAGCGCCACCACCGATGGCTCGTTCAGCACGATGCCTTTGCCCTTCATGTAGATGAGCGTGTTGGCGGTGCCGAGGTCGATGGCGATGTCGTTCGAGATGGCGCCGAAAAGGGACGAAATCATGCAGGGCCTTGAGTGGAGGCTGGGGGGCGGCGGAGGTAAGCGAAGCCCAGGTCGCAGCCATCGGACGCCTCTCAAGAAGGCGCGCGACCGCTCCCGGCTCCGCAGGCAGGACTATCGGCTCGTGTGCCCTGCCAATAGGTTGATTTCAAGGCCTAATGAAAAGGCGCGGCGATCCGCGCCCGGATATCTCCAGAGAGGCGAAAAAGCCAAGCCGGCCGGGCGAAGCGCAGCATCGCGCGGCACGGCCCCGTCCCGTGCGCGACCTGCGCGCCCACAGTCGCTGAGCGGCCTCCAGGGAAACGCCGACGGGCGTCGGTGTCGCTTTCCGGTGACAGCTTCCCAGGCCCTTCCAGGCTAGGTTGCGGCCGATCCTCCCGTGGCCGGATGCGCGCGTGAACCCAAATGTCCCGTCAGGCCGTCCTGGGCGTCGAGAACGCCCGTTTCCTCTACGGTTCCGCTCGCGTCTTCGAGAACGTCAGCTTTCAGCTTGACGATGCGCGGACCGCGCTCGTCGGCGAGAACGGGGCGGGAAAGTCCACGCTCCTCAAATGCTTGATGGGCGAGCTGGAACTCGATGACGGCCAGGTCGTGCGCTCCCGCGGCCTCAAGATCGGCTATGTGCCGCAGGAGGCGCCGGACCATCTGCTCGCCCTGCCCTTGCGCGAGGTGTTGGAAGCCGCCCTCGCCCATCGCGACGGCTCGGAAGACTGGAAGGTCGACGTCCTCCTGGACGAGACGGGCGTCGGCTACGAGGCGGCCCAGCGCCCGTTCTCTGCGCTGAGCGGCGGCTGGCGGCGGCTGATGCTGATCGCCGCGGCGATGCGGCTGTCCGAGCCCGATCTTCTGATCCTCGACGAGCCGACCAACCACCTGGACCTGTCGAACATCAACGTCCTGGAGCGCTGGCTGGGGGAGGACGCCCGCCTGCCGATGCTGATCGTCAGCCACGACCGCGAGTTCCTGCAGCGAGCGACCAGCCGCACCCTGTTCCTGCGCGCGGACGGCGCGCACAGCTTCGCGACTCCGTTCGTGGAGGCCCGCGAAGCCCTGCTGCAACGCGACGCCGCCGACGCCTCGCGCCGCCAGCTGGAAGGTAAGGAGATCGAGCGCCTGCAGAAGGTCGCTGCCCGGTACCGAGTTTGGGGGATCAAGAACGACAAGTTCCACAAGCGGGCCAAGGCGACCGAGAAGCGGATCGAGCGCATCGAGGCCGAGCGTACGGAAGCCTATTCGGGGCGCGAGCGGCGGTTGGAACTGCACGACGGCGAGATGGACGCCAAGGTCGCCCTTCGTATCCAGGGCCAGGCGGTGATCGTCCCCGGCGGCGAGCGAACGCTGATCGACATCGATCGGCTGAGCGTCGCCGCGGGCGACCGCATCGCCCTGCTCGGCGTCAACGGCTCAGGCAAATCGACCCTGCTGAATCTGCTCGCGGCGACCTTCGACCCCGAGCTCGAGCACTATGACGGCCAGGCCGCCATCCGCTTCAATCCCCAGACCCGCCTCGCCTATTTCGACCAGGCCATGGTCGACCTGCCGCTGAAGACCAGCCTGATCGACTTCCTCTGCGCAGCCGAGGGCGCGACCACGCGCGAGGCCAACGCCCTACTGGCCAAGGCCGGCTTTCCCTATGCGCGGATCACCGGGCCGATCGGCAACCTCAGCCACGGTGAGCGGGCGCGCCTCAGCTTCCTCAAGATGAAGCTCGCCAAACCAAACTTCTACCTGCTGGACGAACCGACCAACCATCTCGACATCGAGGGCCAGGAGGAACTGGAGGCCCAGATCGAAGGCTCGGAGGTCGCCTGCGTCTTCGTCAGCCACGACCGCTACTTCACCCGCAGCGTCGCGACCCGCTTCCTGGAGATCCGCAAGGGCCGGCTGGTGGAGGTCGAGAGCCCCGACGCCTTCTTCGAGGCGCAGTAGGCGGCCTATTCGACCGCCAGGATCACGTGCTGCGCCTTGACCAAGGCGGTGACTGGATCGCCGGGAGACAGCGCCAGGGCCTCGGCGCTTTCCTTGGTGATGGTGGCGGTCAGGGTCTTGCCGTCGGCCAACGCGATCGAGACCTCGCTGTTGACCGCGCCGTCCTCGCGCGACACCACGGCGCCGGTGAGCTGGTTGCGCGCCGAGGTCCTCAGGCCCTGCCCGACCGCGAGCGTCACGAAGCTCGACTTGATGAGGGCGATCGCCGCCGCGCCGGGTTTGAGGCCCAGTTCCGCCACGCTACGCCGGGTGATGATCGCCACTACCTCGACTCCTTCGGCGACTTTCAGCGTCACCTCGGCGTTGACCGCGCCGTCGGTGACGGCAGTGACCACGCCTCGCAAGGCGTTGCGCGCGCTCGTCTTCATGCCCAGGCTCCACAACAGGGTTCCACGATCGACATCGGGGGCGACGGCCAAGCCGGCTTCGATGCGCCCCAGCGCCGCGGCAAGTTCGGCCTCGACCTTCTGAAACGCCGCGACCACCGCCCGGCCACGCGGTGTCAGTTCCGCCGCCCCGCCTCTCGCGCCGCCGGGCTGGGCGACCACCAGCGGGCCATCGAACAGGTTGTTCAGCGCCTGCACCGCGTCCCAGGCCGCCTTGTAGGACAGTTCGGCGAGCTTGGCGGCGGCGCTGATCGAACCTGTCTCGCCGATCGATTTCAGGAGGGCGATGCGCTCTGCGCCTATGCGCGCGGCGCCGCGGCGAAGCAGGACGGAGGCGTTGACGGCGGACACGGCGGCCCTCGCGCTGGACGGACGGGCTTCATAGCGCGGCGGGCGGCGCCGGCAAACCTCAGCCGTAGAGCGGAGAAGAGGCCTTCATGAAGCGCAGGTACTGCAGCATCCGGGCGACCGGGCGCTTGTCCTCGGCGTCGCTCAGCGTGACCTCGTACCAGAGGTTCTCGGTCTTCGGGCTCTCGCTCAGCGCCAGAATCCTGGCGCGGGTCGTGTAGTCGGTGTCGGCGATCAGCGGCCCGTCGAGGAACTGGATCTCGATGGCCCCGAACAGGCCGACCGCTTTGCTGGCCAGGTCGAAATTGGTCCGATGAACGCTGGCGAACAGCTGAACGCAGGCCTGGGGCGGCAGGACGACGCCGTTCCAGCGCTTGTCCTCGCCCCGATAGGCCGCCAGCGGCTCGGTCAGGGTGTCCACGCGGTCGAGGGTGTGGCTGGCCTCCTGGCGGGTCTTGGCCGCCTCGCCGAGGTCGCCGAGCTTCAGGCGCTGCAGGATGCGCAGGCCCGCGGTGTCGGAACGCTCCTGCCCCTCCAGCCGCTGGCGAAGCTCGCTCTTCGGGTCCTCGCCCAGGCTGGCCGTGCCTTCACAGACCAGGGCGCCGGCCTCGTTCTGCATCGAGAGCCGGGCGCGATCGCCCTCCGGACTCAGGAAGGCGCGCACTTTCTCCCGGTCGACCGTCGCCTGCTTGAAGTAGAGCGACATGCCGCCGGTCTTCAGCCACGCGTCGCCGAAGTGGTCGAGCAGCAGCGGCACGAACTGGTCCATGTGCACCGAGCCGGCCACGGTGCCGCCGCGCAGGCCGAGTTTGGTCGCGGTCGCATCGTCGTGAATCGAGCCCTTGATCTCCGCCGCCAGGTTGCGCGGCTCGCGGAATTCACCGGCGATCTCAAGGGGTTC
>CAMFIW010000353.1 GCA_945952355.1 uncultured Phenylobacterium sp.
CCCTGAAGGAGCCGCCGCGCGGCTTCTCCGAAGGCCGCGACGCCGCCGAGGTCGCCCCGCCCTTTTCCGAGGTCGTGCGCCGTCTGTTCGCCAGCCGCACCTTCCGCCACGTGCTGGCGGCCGCGGTCATCGTCAACTTCGTCGGCTTCAGCGGAATGAGCTTCCTGCACCCGTTCCTGGTGCGCACTTTCAAGGTCGACTACACGACCGCCGCCCTCGCCTTCGTCATCGTCAACAGCATCTCGCTGGCCGGCGGCTACCTAATGGGCGGGTTCGTGACCGACCGCCTGGTGAAGCGCGACCTGCGCTACTACGGCTGGGCGCCGGGGGTGGCCATGCTGCTCGCCGGTCCGGCCTATATCCTGGGCTTCCTGCAGACCCAGTGGATCGCGGCCATCCTGGTCCTGATCCTGCCGGGGCTGTTCTCGGGCGTCTATTTCGGCCCGACCTTCGCCATCACCCACAACCTGGTCGAACCGCGCATGCGCGCCTCCGCCACCGCCGTCCTGTCGCTGATCATGGGTCTCGTGGGCATGACCACCGGCCCGGTCATCACCGGCTGGCTCAGCGACCTGTTCGCCGCCCGCGCCTTCCACCTCGGCGACTATGCCGTCATGTGCCGCGGCGGGGCGGCCGCGACAGTCGACGCCTGCCGCGTCGCCTCGGCGTCCGGCATCCGCACGGCCCTGATCATCATCGTCTCGCTGTTCTGGTGGGCCGGCCTGCACTTCTTCCTGGCCGCCCGCTCTGTCCGCCAGGAACTCGGCGCGCGCTAGGCGCCGGCGAGCCGGACCTGGCGCCGGATCATCACCGAGGCGACCGCGGCGATGAAGCCGGTCATGCCGGCCATCACGAAGGCCATCACATAGTCGCCCTGGGCGGCGCGCAGCACGCCCGCGGTCATGGCCGCCGTCGCCGCGCCGGCCTGGTGGCCGGCGGCGATCCAGCCGAACACGATCGGGCCGTCGGCGTCGCCAAACGCCTCGGTGGCCAGGCGCACGGTCGGCGGCACGGTGGCGATCCAGTCGAGGCCGTAGAACACCGCGAAGACGCTCAGCGAGACCAGGCTGAAGTCCGTATAGGGCAGCACGATCAGGGAGAGGCCGCGCAGGGCGTAGTACATGAACAGCAGCTTGCGTGGATCATAGCGGTCGGTCAGCCAGCCCGACGCGGTGGTTCCGATCAGGTCGAACAGGCCCATCATGGCCAGCAGGCCGGCGGCGCTGGTCTCGGCCATGCCGTGGTCGCCGCAGAGCGCGATCAGGTGGACGCCCACCAGGCCGTTGGTGGTCAGGCCGCAGACGAAGAAGCCGGTGAACAGCAGCCAGAAGGTCCGCGTGCGCGCGGCGCGCATCAGCACCCCGATCGCGTGGCCGACCGCGCTATTGGCCGGCGGCGGCGGCTCCACATAGTCGGCGGGCGCGCCCTGCGGCGGGGGGCGGGCGGAGGAGGGCCGGGCGGGGAACACCAACCAGGTGGTCGGCGCGGAGGGCGGCGTCACCGCCGAGATGGTCAACACCACCGGCTTCCAGCCGCCGTGCTCGGCGATGAAGGCCATGCCCGGCAGGAAGATCAGCGTGCCGGTCGCCGTCGAGGCGGTCAGCAGGCCCATGACCAGGCCCCGCCGCTCGACGAACCAGCGGTTCACCACCGTCGCGCCCAGGGTCATGGCCACGGCGCCGGAGCCGAGGCCCGCGAGGACGCCCCAGGTCGCCACGTACTGCCAGGCCTCCGTCATCAGGGCCGAGAGCCCCGTCGAGACCGCCATCAGCAAGAGGGCCAGCGGCACCACCCGGCGGATGCCGAAGGTCTGCATCAGGGCGGCGGCGAACGGACCGGTCAGGCCGTAGAGGAAGATGCCGATGGCGGCGGCCATCGAGACCTTGCCGCGATCCCAGCCGAAGTCCTTGGCGATCGGCAGCATCAGCACGCCCGGCGCCGAGCGAAGGCCGGCGGTCGAGAGCAGGGCCAGGAACACCGCGGCCACCACGACGAACGCATAGTTCTGGCCAAACGGCCGGGGGGTCGCTATCTTCATGTTACCTACCGGTACGTGTCGCCGCCTGTATACGTACCGGTCAGTAACATCGTCAAGCCCCATACCCCTTCGCCAAGTGGCTAAAGTCGAACCCGATCCACCCCGCCGCGCCGTCGACAAGATCCGCGACACCGCCCGCGAGCTGTTCTACCGCGAGGGCATCCGCGCGGTGGGCGTCGACGAGATTGTCACCAAGGCCGGCGTCACCAAGCCCAGCCTCTACCGTTCCTTCGGCTCGAAGGACGAGCTCGCCGTCGCCGTGCTCCGCGAAACCGAGATCGGCTTCTGGGCCCGCTGGGACGAGGCCATGGCCGACCATCCAGGGGATCCGCGCGGCCAGCTGCTGGCCTTCTTCGACCGCCTCGCCGAACGCTCCAGCAAGGAAGACTATCGCGGCTGCACGCTCACCAACGCCGCCGTCGAGTTCCCCGAGCACGACCACCCGGCCCGCCAGGTCGCCGAGGCCCACAAGCGCGACCTCCGCGCCCGCCTGCGCGCCAAGGCCCTCGAACTCGGCGCCGCGGACGCCGACCGGCTGGGCGATTCCCTGACCCTGCTGGTCGAGGGCGCCTATGCTTCGAGCCAATTGTTCGGCAAGGGCGGCCCCTCGGGCTCGGTCGGCCACGCCGCGGCGGCCCTCATCGACGTCGCCTTGCGGCCCAGGTGACGCATGGATAGCGTGCCGGCTTTCCGCTCGGGGGCCCGCATGCTTCGTCTTTCGCCTTTGATCCTGGCCGCCCTGCTGGCCACGCCGGCCGCCGCCGCCGACCTGAAGGCGCAGGCCTCCCGCGTCACCATCACCCGCGATGACTGGGGCATCGCCCACGTCCACGGCAAGACCGACGCCGACGCGGTGTTCGGCATGATCTACGCCCAGGCCGAAGACGACTTCAATCGCGTGGAGACCAACTACCTGACCTCGCTCGGCCGCACCGCCGAGGCCGAGGGCGAGGCGGCGATCTGGCAGGACCTGCGACAGCGCCTCTACATCGACCCGCAGGTTCTGAAGGCCGACTACGCCAAGTCGCCGGCCTGGCTGAAGAGCCTGATGAACGCCTGGGCCGACGGGCTGAACTACTACCTGGCCACCCATCCGAACGTGAAGCCGAAGGTGATCACCCACTTCGAGCCCTGGATGGCGCTCAGCTTCTCCGAGGGCTCGATCGGCGGCGACATCGAGCGCGTGTCGCTCAAGGACCTCGCCCCCCTCTCCGGCTCGCCCCAGACCGCGCTGGCCGAGGATCCGCCCTGGGCGTTCAAGGAGCCGAAGGGCTCCAACGGCATGGCCGTCGCGCCCGCCAACACGGCGAACGGCCACGCCCTGCTGCTGATCAACCCGCACACCAGCTTCTTCTTCCGCTCGGAGCAGCAGGTGACGTCCGACCAGGGGCTGAACGCCTATGGCGCGGCGACCTGGGGCCAGTTCTTCATCTACCAGGGCTTCAATTCCAAGGCCGGCTGGATGCACACCTCCAGCGGCGTCGACGTGGTCGACGAGTTCGCCGAGACCGTCTCGAAGTCGGGCGGCAAGCTGACCTACAAGTACGGCTCCGAGGACCGCCCGGTCGCCGTCCAGACCATCAAGATCGCCTATCGCACCGCCGCCGGCGGCAAGGCCGAGAGGACCTTCACCGTCTACAAGACCCACCACGGCCCAATCGTCCGCGCCGAGGGCGGCAAGTGGATCGCCTTCGCCCTGATGAACAAGCCGGTCGAGGCGCTCAGCCAGTCGTTCCTGCGGACCAAGGCCGACGGCTACAAGTCTTTCCTCAAGGCCTCGGAATTCCAGGCCAATTCATCCAACAACACGATCTTCGCCGATGCGGACGGCGACATCGCCTACCTGCACCCGCAGTTCATCCCCAAGCGCGACGACCGCTTCGACTACACCAAGCCCGTCGACGGATCGGACCCCGCCACCGACTGGCAGGGCCTGACGGCGGCCGCCGACGCGCCGCACCTGTTGAACCCCTCCAACGGCTGGATCTTCAACACCAACGACTGGCCCTGGTCCGCCGCCGGCCCGCAGAGCCCGAAGCGCGAGGCCTATCCGCGCTACATGGACACCGCCGGCGAGAACCCCCGCGGCGCCCACGCGACCCTGGTGCTGTCGGCCCGCAAGGACTTCACCCTCCAGTCGCTGATGGCGAGCGCCTATGACAGCTACCTGCCCGCCTTCGCCGACCTGATCCCCGGCCTCGCCACCGCCTACGACATGACGCCGGGCGCCGATCCCCCGAAGG